>DATAIW010000143.1:0-4526 GCA_036262455.1 Candidatus Limnocylindrales bacterium
CCCGACGAGCTGGCGATCGACACCGGCATCGCCCGCCGGGTCATCGGCGAGTTCATCCGCGGCCAGCTCCGCCAGGCCGGCTTCGAGCGGGCGGTGCTCGGCCTGTCGGGCGGGATCGACTCGGCGCTCGTCGCATACCTCGTCGCCGAGGCGATCGGGGCCGATCGCCTGCTGTGCGTCCTGATGCCGTACCGGACGTCGGCGGACGCGTCACGGACCGACGCCGAGGAGGTCGTCCACCGGCTCGGCAGCGCGAGCGAGCTGGTCGAGATCAGCCCGATGGTCGACGCCTTCTTCGCCGCGGACCCCGACGCGACGCCGCTCCGCCGGGGCAACTTCATGGCCCGCCAGCGAATGGCCGTCCTGTACGACCGATCGGTGACCTGGAGCGGGCTCGTCGTGGGCACCGGCAACAAGACGGAGTCGCTGATCGGCTACACGACCCTCTTCGGCGACAACGCCTGTGCCTTCAATCCGATCGGCGACCTCTACAAGAGCCAGGTCCGCCAGCTGGCGACGGACCTCGGCGTGCCCGATGCGATCATCCGCAAGGCTCCCTCGGCCGACCTCTGGCCGGGCCAGACCGACGAAGGGGAGGCGGGATTCTCGTACCCGGAGCTGGACCGGCTGCTGTTCTGGCGGATCGACAAGCGCCGGTCTGACGAGGAGATGGCGGGGCTGGGCTTCGATCCGGCGCTCGTCGCCCGGGTCGACCGGATGATCGCGACCTCCGAGTTCAAGCGGCAGGTCCCGCCGATCGCCAAGCTCGGTTCGCGGACAGCGGGCGTGGACTACCTGTACCCGCGACGCCGCCCGGGCTCCGCACGCGAGTGAGCGGCGGGCGCCTGTTCGTCGTCGCGACACCGATCGGGAACCTCGCCGACGTCACCCTCCGCTCGCTCGAGGTCCTCGGTGACGTCCCGCTGATCGCGGCCGAGGACACCCGGCTGACGCGACGTCTGCTGGATCGCCACGGGATCGCGACCCGGACGACGAGCTTCCACGCCCAGAGCGCACCGAGCCGGCTGGCCGAGCTGCTCGCCCATCTCCGCGGCGGGGCGGACCTCGCCCTCGTGACCGACGCGGGTACGCCGTCCGTGAGCGACCCCGGCGACGATCTGGTCGCGGCCTGGGCGGCGGAGGGCGGAGTGGTCGTCCCGATCCCGGGCGCGTCGGCCGTGCTGGCGGTGGTCGCGGCGTCCGCGGTGGCGGGGCCGCGCTGGTCGTTCGAGGGGTTCCTGCCGCGGACCGGGCGCGAGCGGCGGGTGCGGATCGCCCGGATCGCGGCGGACGAGCGGGGGACGGTGATCTACGAGGCACCCGGCCGGGTCGCGGCCACGCTCGTCGACCTGGCATCGGCCTGCGGCGCGGACCGCCCTGCGGCGATCGGGCGGGAGCTCACGAAGCTCCACGAGGAGATCGTGCGGGGCACGCTCGGCGCGCTGGCGGACCGGGCACGGAGCGGCGAGCTGACGCTCCGCGGCGAGTTCGCCCTCGTGGTCGGCGCCTGGACCGCCGCCCGGATCGATGCCGAATCGGCCTCCGGGACGGGGATCGCCGATGCAGCGGCCGCCGAGATGGTGGCACTCGCGGAGGTCGAGCGGCGGGTCGCGGCCGGCTCCTCGCGCCGCGATGCCGCCCGGGCAGTCGCCGCCGAGACCGGGCTCCCGCGACGGCGGCTGTACCGCGTCCGCGGGACGGGCTGATGAGCGGTGGCGAGCGGGAGCCGAAGATCGTCGTCGTCGGCAGCACGATGATCGATCTCGTCGCGTTCGCCGATCGCCTTCCGGGACCTGGGGAAACGCTCGTCGGGACCCGCTTCCTGCAGGGGTTCGGCGGCAAGGGCGCGAACCAGGCGGTGGCCGCGGCACGGTTCGGAGCGTCCGTGGCGATGGTCAACGCCGTCGGCGACGACCCCAACGGCCGGGCGATCCTCGACAATCTTGCCGCGCAGGGCGTGACGACCGACGATGTCGCGATCGCGCGCGGGACCTCCGGGGTTGCCACGATCTGGGTCGACGGCGCGGGGATGAACCGGATCATCGTCATCCCCGGCACGAACGCCCTCGTCGCGCCGGATCTGGCTGCGGCCGCCGTGCGGCGGATCCGACCGGCGGTCGTCCTCGGCCAGTTCGAGATCCCGCAGGCCACGACGAGCGCGGCCTTCCTCGCCGCCCGCGAGGTGGGAGCGACGACGATCCTGAATCCGGCACCCGGCGCCCTGATCGATGCTGCGCTGGTCGCCGTCACCGACTGGCTGGTGCCGAACGAGACGGAGTTCGCCCTGATCGGCGGGCGCGGGGTGGCCGTCCGGCCGCGTACCGGATCAGTCGCCTGGATCCCGGCCCCGACGGTCCAGGCCGTCGACACGACCGGGGCCGGCGACGCGTTCGTCGGTGCGTTCGCGGTCGGCCTCGCGCTCGGCTGGCCGGCCGGTGCCGCCGCGACGCTCGGGTGCGCCGTGGCCTCCGACAGCGTGACCCGGCCCGGCACGCAGAGCTCGTATCCTGATCGCGCGGCGGCGGCCCGGTTCCTTGCCGATGTTGTCGGGACGGTGCCCGTCGGCCGACCGACGCCATCCACCGCCCGCCAGGGACACGACAGATGACCGAGCCCGATTCGTCCACCCGACACGGCATCCCGATCATCGGCGTCCTCTCGCCGATCGCGAGGATCGTCTTCCTGATCGTCGTCGGACTCGCGGTCGGGACGATCGTCGCCTCGCTCGTCATCGCGGACCTGTCACCGACCCTCGTGTTCGGCCTCGCCGCCACCTCGATCCTCGGCCTCGCCTGGCTGATCGGCCAGGCAACCCAGCGGATCGGGGCGATCACCGGTCCCCAGGTCGGCGGCATCCTCAACGCGACGTTCGGCAACATCGCCGAGCTGATCATCGCGTTCTTCGCGCTCCAGGCCGGCCTGATCGACGTGGTCAAGGCGAGCCTGACCGGTTCGATCATCGGCAACCTCCTGCTCGTCCTCGGGCTGAGCGTGCTGGTCGGCGGCCTGAGGAACGGCCGCCAGACCTTCTCGCGGGAGATCGCCGGGTCGAACGCCGCGCTTCTCGTCCTGGCCGCGATCGGCCTGTTCGTGCCGGCGGTCCTCGCTCTGAGCAGTGGTGGCGGCGAGGGCAGTGTCGTCGAGGATTCGGTGCTCGTCGCCGTGTTCCTGATCGCGGGCTACGTGCTCTCGCTGATCTACCAGTTCACCAACCCGTCCGGGACGCTCGGCGGCCACGAGGCGCGCGACACCCACGAGGGCCCCGGCTGGTCCGGCCGGACCGCCGCGGTCGTCCTGGTCGGCGCGGCGATCCTGCTCGCGATCCTGTCGGAGATCCTCGTTGGGGCGATCCAGCCGGTCGTCGACACGCTCGGACTGACCGCCTTCTTCGTTGGCGTGATCATCCTGCCGGTCATCGGCAACCTCGCCGAGCAGCTCGTCGCGGTCCAGCTCGCATTCAAGAACCGGATGGAGTTCTCGATGGCCGTGTCGTACGGCGCGAGCCTCCAGGTGGCGCTATTCGTCGCGCCGGTGCTGGTCCTCCTCGGCGTCCTGACCGGCCACCCGATGGATCTCGTCTTCGCGCCGCTCGAGATCGTCGCCGTCGGTGCCGCGGTCGGGATCAGCGCCCTGATCGCGCTCGACGGCGAATCGAACTGGCTCGAGGGCGCTCTCCTCGTCATCGTCTACTTGATCCTCGCCGTGTCCTTCTTCGAGCTCGTCCCGAAGTAGTGGGGGCCGGCGGCGGGAGGGGGAGCCGCCGCCGGCCCGGCGAACAATCGGTGCGTGCCGCGTGGACGTTCAGGCGGCGACGACCTCCTCGTCCGCTTCGGTGAGTGGCTCTGCTGCCGCGGCGATCGCGGCCGCCTCGCCGTCGTCGGCCTCGTCCTCGTCGCCGTAGGCCACGGCCTGCGCCGCGAGGCCGTTCGCCGCCGACTCGGCCGCGTAATCCTTCTTGCGGCGGCCCGACAGCATCTCGACGTGGTTTGCGACGATCTCCGTCTTCCAGTGGCGCTTGCCGCTGTCGTCGTCCCAGGTCCGGGTCTGGATCCGGCCTTCGATCGCGACCTGCTGGCCCTTGCCGAGGAACTCGCCGCAGGTCTGGGCCAGGCGGTCCCATGTGACGATGTTGTGGTACTCGGCCTTCTCCTTGCCCTGGCCGATGTACTCGTTGGTGGCGACGCTGAACTGCGTCACCGCCTTGCCGCTCGCAAGGCTGCGCATCTCCGGGTCGCGCGTGAGGCGACCGGTCAAGAGGACCCGATTCACGGTCCGTTCTCCTTCTTGGCCGCCCGACGATCAGTCGGCGGCCTGCGTTCCGGCGGGAACAGCACGACGGGTGGCGGGACGATGGAAGAGGCGCCGGCCCCGGCGGTCGGGCCAATCCGGCGGGTCGTGGACCATCGGTGGTCGGCGGACCGTGGACGGTGTCGCTCGGCGGGACCGGCTGTTGCCTGGCGGGCAGAGAGAACCTAACAGCCGGCCCTGCACCGGCGCTTATCGGCTACTTCCTGATGGGTTACCCG
>DATAIW010000144.1:0-2090 GCA_036262455.1 Candidatus Limnocylindrales bacterium
CGCCTGCCGGACGTACTATCGTGCAAACCCCCCATCGCCGGACGCTCAGTCCGCGATTCCTGCGAGGAGCCTGATGACGACCCTTGAGCAGACCGGAGAGAAGGTCCTCGCCAACGTCGAGCGAGTGATCGTCGGCAAGCACCACGAGGTTCGCCTCGCTCTCGTCGCTCTCCTCTGCCGCGGCCATCTCCTGATCGAGGACGTGCCGGGGACCGGCAAGACGGTCCTCGCCAAGGCGATCGCCCGGAGCCTCGGCTGCAGCTTCCGGCGCATCCAGTTCACGCCGGACCTCCTGCCGTCGGACGTGACGGGCCTCTCGATCTACAACCAGAAGACCCAGGAGTTCGAGTTCCGGCCCGGCCCGATCATGAGCCAGGTCGTCCTCGCCGACGAGATCAACCGGGCGACGCCGAAGACCCAGTCGAGCCTCCTCGAATCGATGGAGGAGCGCCAGGCGACCGTCGACGGCACGACCTACGCGATGCCCGACCCGTTCCTCGTGATCGCGACCCAGAACCCGATCGAGTACGAGGGAACATTCGCCCTTCCGGAGGCCCAGCTCGACCGGTTCATGCTCCGGATCCGCCTCGGCTATCCCCAGCCCCTCGAGGAAGTCGTGATCCTCGACGAGCAGAAGCGCCACCATCCGCTCGAGGAGCTCGAGGTCGTGTGCTCGGTCGACGAGCTGCGCGGCATGCAGAACGCGATCCGTGACATCTATGTCGACCCGTCGGTCGCGGAGTACATCGTCCGCCTCGTCGGCGCGACCCGGGTCCATCCCGACGTCTACCTCGGCGCTTCTCCGCGCGGATCGATCGCCCTGTATCGGGCGGGCCAGGCCCTCGCCGGGCTGATGGCCCGCGACTACGTGATCCCGGACGACATCAAGGCGCTTGCCGAGCCGGCCCTCGCCCATCGGCTGATCATCAAGACCAGCTCGTCGATCCACGACGTCCAGTCCGGCAGCGTCGTGCACGAGCTTCTGGACTCGATCCCGATCGACGGAATCCGGCCGACCGGCGGCCCGAACGGACCGCGCGCGATCAAGCCGACCCAGCAGAGCGCCGCGAGCGCCTGAGCAGCCACGAACCGACCCGACGAGTGACCCGACCGCGATGATCCGTCGCTTCCAGCTCATCGTCATTGCCGCGATCCTCCTGATCGCGGCGTTCTCGACCGAGCTGGAGTTCCTCTTCTACCTCGTCTACCTCTCGATCCTCGTCATCGGCGGCTCGTACATCCTGACCCGGCTCGGCCTGGCCGACCTCGAGGCGGGCTACGCGGTCAGTCAGCTGACCGGTCACGTCGGCGATCGGCTCCAGATCACGTACACCCTGCGCAACACGAGCCGGGTGCCCAAGCCGTGGCTCGAGGTCCACAACCCGACGACGCTGCCCGGCGGCCTGCCGGGCCGGGCGATCTCGCTCGGCTCCCGAGCCGAGCGGTCGTGGCTGGTCCGGGCGCCCCTCATCCGCCGCGGCCATTTCCGGGTCGAGCCGCTCCAGATCCGGACGGGCGACCCATTCGGCTTCTTCGAGGCATCGGCCTCGGTCGGCCAGGGCGTCGCGGTCGTGGTCTATCCGCGGATCGAGAAGCTGCCCCTGTGGCGGCTGCCGGCGGCGAGCATCGAGGGGAGCCACGCGGCACCCGAGCGGACGCTCCAGACCTCGCCCCTGGCGACGGCCGTCCGGCCGTACGCGCCCGGTGACGCGTTCAACCGGATCCACTGGAAGTCGACGGCCCGCCACGGCGAGATCCAGGTCAAGGAGTTCGAGCTCGAGCAGACGTCTGACGCGTGGATCTTCGTCGACCTCGAGCGGGCGGTCCAGGGCGGGCGCGGCGACGAGTCGACCGTCGAGGTTGCCGTCCGCGCTGCCGCGTCGATCGCGGCGAAGGCCCTCCTCGAGAACCGGGCGGTCGGCCTGACCGTCAACGGACACCGCCAGGCCATGGTGCCGGTCGACCGGGGCAGCCGCCAGCACCTCAAGATCATGCAGCTCCTGGCTGCCGTCGACGGCGACGGCACGACCCCGCTGGTCGAATGCCTGGTCAACTCGGCGGGTCGCCTGCGCCGGGGGATGACCGCGATC
>DATAIW010000145.1:0-2353 GCA_036262455.1 Candidatus Limnocylindrales bacterium
AGCCCGAAGCTGGCGAGCCAGCCGCCGCGGCTGCTGACGATCCGGCCACCGAGCCGGTCGCCGAAGCCCGGTCCACCGGCCGGAGCGAAGGACATCGAGCCCGTCGTCGTCGCGACCGAGGCGGACGCCCCGGCATCGAGCGGTCGCCAGTTGCGATCGAGTGCCGGGATCCGGAGCACCCCGGCGAGGTTCAGCCCGAGGAGGACGAGGATCACGCCGCCGACCTGGCGGAGGATCGGCATCCACGGCGAGAACCCGGCGGCGAAGAACGTCGCGGTCACCCCGAGCAGGGTGAATACCGCCCCGAACCCGCCGACGTAGGCGAGAGCGTGGCGGAACGCCGTCCAGCGCGATGGGCCGGCTCCACGGGTCGGCGAGCCGTCGGCAGAGAGTGTGCCGGCTCGGCTCGCATCCGCGACGGCCACCGCGGTCAGCTGGCCGATGTAGGCAGGCACGAGCGGCAGGACGCACGGACTGAGGAAGCTCAGGAGACCGGCCGCGAGGGCGACGAGGATCGTGAGATTGTCCGCGTTCATCGAGTGCGCCCGTGACCGATCACACGAGGCTTCCGTCGAGGACGTCGTCGAGGAACCGCCGCAGCTTCGCGGCCGACGTGGCCAGCTCGAGGCGGCGGCCCGCGATCTCGACGACCGGGATCGTTGCAAAGAACTGACGCTCCCATTCTGGGTCGGTCGTGATGTCGCGCTCGTGGATCGCCGCGGTTCGCTGCCCGCGCGCGGCACGATCCTCGAGCAGGCCCTGGACGATGGCGCGCGCCTCCTCGCAGAGGTGGCACCCGTCGCGGGTGTAGAGGACGAGCTCGGGGAGGGGAGTGGTCATTGCAGCCTGCATTCTAGGGTCGGGAGCGCCACACCCCGGTTGGGCGCCCCGCCCCAGGAGCCGACGGGTAACGAACCACCCGGACTGGACGTCGAAGCAGTTGCACCCGATGATGCGTGCCGTCGACGGGCGTACCCGCCGGTCAGCGCGAGGGGTTTGGGGCGATGGCGGTCTTCGAGCAAACAATGGATCGCGAACGTTCCCGGCGCGTTCCGCGACCCGGGCGCCGGTTCTTTCTGTTCGTCCTCACGACCATCCTGGGTGTCGCGGCCGTGGTCGGCGCGCTGGCTGTCTACCACGAGCGTCAGGCCGGCCGGATCTTGCCGGGCGTCTCCGCGGCCGGTGTGGACGTCAGCGGCATGACGATCGACGAGGCCCGCATGGCCCTCGAGTCCAACCTGGCGGGTCTCTCGACCGGCGCCGTCACGATCCGCTCGAGCCTGGGCTCGACCACGATCGCGTTCGCTGATGTCGCTCGCGTTCCCGACATCGCCGGCATGGTCGCCGACGCCGTCGCCCGAGGACGAGGCGGCTCCTGGCTCGACGAGACGATCGCCGGCATCCGTCTCGAGCTCCGACCCGAGACCGTGCCACTGCGTTTGGGCTACGACCACGATCGGGCCGCGACCGCCGTCGGCGCCTTCGTCGATCGGATGACCCTCAACGCCATCGACGCGTCGGTCGCGGGCGGAGCGGCCGGCTTCGGCGTGATCGCATCGGTCGACGGACAGCGGATCGATCCGGCAACGACGCTCTCAGCGATCGATCGGGCGATGCGCGACCCGGCAACACGTGCCGGTGCTGTGATCCCGGCGCCTGTCGAGCGAGTCGCCCCGACACTCACGACCGAGGGCGCGCGGGCGGCAAAGGCGGTTGCCGGCCGCGTGACCGCCGCCCTGACCGTTGCGACCGGCACGAGGACGTGGGAGATCCGACCGTGGCGGATCCGACCGTGGATCTCCTTCGCCTGGGTCGACGGCGAGTACCGACCCGTGATCGATCGGACGAAGATTCCGGCGGTCCTCAAGACGATCGCCAAGGCCGTTGCCCGGCCGGTCCGCGATGCCGCGTTCCTTCGCGACAAGCACGGCCGGATCGTCGGCTCGATGGCGGATCGGGCCGGCCGGAAGCTCGACGTCGTGGTCAGCACCAACGCCATCGCCGCCGCCCTCGAGGCGCGCATCGAGATCGCCACCGCCACGCCGCCGATCAAGCTCGCGATCGCGACGATCGCTCCGAAGCGGACGACCGAGGAGGCGGCCAAGACCGCCCCGCTGATGGTCAAGCTCGGCAGCTGGACGACCTACTACCAGGTCGCCGCCCACAACGGCTTCGGTGCGAACATCACGGTCCCGACGCGGGTCCTCGACGGCACGGTCGTCGCCCCCGGCGCCGTCTTCGACTTCTGGGCCGGGCTCGGCGAGGTCAGCCTGCGGACCGGCTACAAGCTCGGCGGCGCGATCGTCGGCGGGCACTCGGTCGAGGGCAAGGCGCTCGCCGGCGGGATCTGCGC
>DATAIW010000146.1:0-2436 GCA_036262455.1 Candidatus Limnocylindrales bacterium
CTCCTGGGGTGGCCCCACGGAGAGCCTCAGGTAAAGCGGCACGAGCAGGAACGCCGCGAGCGCGACCGCATACGCGAGGAGTGCCCCCGGCAGGCGGCCCGGGCGATCGGATCCGTGATGAAGATCAGGCACGCGATGGCCAGCGCTGAACGAGCACCCACAGGCTGAACAAGCTGAGCACCATGTCAACGGCGAGGGCCAACACGGTGAAGATCGGACTTGTCTCGGAGGCTACGGATGCGACGCGAAGACCGGCGAGCCCGAGGCCGACGGCGACGACGAGCACCCCGGCCGTCCGGCCCCACGCCTGCTGACGAAGACCGCGATGGCGGCCACCAGCGCGATCGCGCCCAGCACCTGTCCCACGAGTGGGGCCGGGACGTCGCTGAACGGCGGGATCGGGACGAACCCTGCGTAGATGATGGCCATCGCCCCGGTGAGCGCGAGGTACGCCGCAACGACCGTCAGGAGTCGCGTTCGGGCGGGGACGTTCGGCCTCTCGAGCGGTCGTTCGGTCGGACGAGTCATCGTCGCCCTCCTCGCCGGCTCCGAGTCAGGTGTTGATGAGAGTGGAGATGCCGAGCCGACTTCAAGCGATTGGTTCGCCTACATTCCGCCTATCTGTCCTCCTCGGGATGCCGATCGTTCGGCGGGATCGGGCCGATACCCGCGTACGGGTTTGGCTCGTCCGACTGCTCCCGCCAACGGAGCGGCCCATGACCAGCGTCGGACAGCTGTTCCGCGAGCGACCCGACTGCGTGCCACAGGCGCCCGACACCCGCGAGGAGAGCGGCCGGAAACCCCCTGATGCCCCGGCCCGGATGCGGTGATACGTCTCCCGCCGATGAACCCGTCATGTCAAGTCCTCCCGCAGAGCTCTTGAGGCGCCTTCGGCCTCAGTCACCGCTGTCTCTGAAAACGTTGCCTCGGCCTGTCTCGTTGCACCAGAGGCGAACGGCCCGCCGGACGTCCGGCGCGTGGGCCGATGAGTCTCCGAAGCGCAGTGGATGACATGCAACGACTGGGTCATCGATCCGCCTGGATGGGTCAGCCCGACGTCGGCCTCGGACTGATCGCCGCCCAGGCCGATGTTGCCGGATCCCACGCGGCGATCGGTCGGGCGGCGGCTGCACCCTCGACGATCCGTCGGCGAGCCGCCGCGCTCGCCACCGTCTCGGGCCAGCCCGGCGGCACGAGACCCGCCGCGAGATCGGCCAGGGGGGCGAGGACGAACAGGCGGTCCGCGGCGTCGCGATGGGGGACGACGAGCAGCAGATCCGCCTTGCCGGGATCCAGGGAGAGCCCCTTCGGCGGCCGATCGATCGACAGCAGGGCACGGCCGAAGACGAGCAGGTCGAGGTCGAGCTCGCGCGGCCCCCAGCGCTCCCGATCCTGGCGCCCGAACGCGCGCTCGAGCTGCTTCAGCGCGATCACGAGTGCCGTCGCGCCGGTCGCGGCGTCCCGACCGGCGGGCACGTCGAGGGCGGCGACCGCGTTGCGGAACGGCGGCTGGTCGACGACGCCGACCGGCTCCGTCGCGTACAGCCGCGAGACGGCGCGGAGGCGGGCGCCCGGCAGCGCCGCCAGGCCGCGGATGCCGCGGGCGAGCGCCCCGTCCGCGTCGCCGAGGTTCGCCCCGAGGCCGATGTACGCCCGGACGCGTCTCAGGTCGAGCCTCCCGACTTCCCTACACTCCACCCCGTGATCGATGTGGCCGTGCTCATCCTGCACCCGACACCCGCCGGGCGCGCGGGAACGATTGAAGCGTGGGTCACGGCTGGGCGAGCCGCGATCGCCGAGCGCCACCGCGTCGGGTTCCTTGAGGCCGGTGCGAACGAGGTGACCGTCGTGTCCGGCCCGCCGGACAGGGCGTCCTTCGGGGAGCGGTTGCGCGGGTTCGTCACCGCCCGGCGACCGCGGGGCGTGGTCGTGCTCGGGTCCGGCGCGATGCCCCTCGCAACGAGATCGGACCGGCGGGCGTTCGTCGAGGCGGCCGCGGCATCGGGGCGCAACGCGCTTGCCAACAACCGGTTCTCGGCCGACGTCGTCGCGATCGCCACCGCCGCGACCCTGGACGAGCTCCCGGATCTGGCCACCGACAACGCCCTTCCGCGCTGGTTGGCCGACGTCGCCCGATACGAGGTCTCCGACCTGCGGCGGCGCTGGCGGCCCGGGTTCGACATCGACGGGCCGCTCGATCTGCTCCTCCTCGGGCCGCGGGGGTGGCTGCCGGCTCCGCCCGACGGGATCGTGGACGGGGTGGCGGAGCGGCTCGCCATGGTCCGGGCCGTCGCCCGCGACACCCGGGCGGAGCTCGTGGTGACCGGTCGCCTGTCCGCGGTCGGCCTCGCCTGGCTGGAGCGGGCGACCGCATCCCGAACCCGGGCCCTGATCGAGGAGCGTGGGTTCCGGACCCGGCGGGACGGCCAGCGGCCG
>DATAIW010000147.1:0-8523 GCA_036262455.1 Candidatus Limnocylindrales bacterium
TCGGGCGGCGGCGTTCCGGTCGCCGGGAACATGGCCGCGACGAGCTTGCGGATCGCGGCCACGTCGGGGACCTGGATGCTGCCGCGGCCGTCGTAGTCGCCTTTGACGAGCGGATGGGTGATGACGGCTCGGTAGGTCTGCTTGCGGCCGATCTTCGTCGCGATGTCGGCGAGATCGGGGACGAGCTTGCGCGGGATGTTCGTCTCGACCGTGTCGCTGAGGGCCCTGAGCAACCCGATCGGGTCGTTGAGGAAGCCGCCCGACTTCACCCGGTCGCGGATCCCCGACAGGATCTCCTGCTGCCGTGCCGCACGTGTGAAGTCGCTCTCACCGGCGGCCTTGCGGATGCGCGCATAGCCGAGCGCCTGCTGGCCGTTGAGGTGGTGACGGCCGGCCGTGATCCCGAAGCCGTGGGTGAACCCGTACTCGTCGTACGTCGGGTCGCAGAACCCGTCGGCGACGTCGACGTCGATCCCGCCGAGCGTGTCGACGACGTTCACGAACCCCTGGAGATTGACCGCTGCGTAGTGGTCGATCCGCAGGCCGAGAAGGGTGCCCAATGCGCCCATCAGGACGTCATAACCCTTGCCGTTCGAGCCCGGAAAGGTCCCCTGGTGATGGCGGGCGAACGAAACGAGGCCGTTGATCTTGCCGCTGAACGTGCGCCCGTCCGGCAGCGGCACGTCGACCATGTCGCGCGGGATCGAGATCATCGAGACGGTCTGGCCCACCGGATCGAGCGAGACCACGATCATCGTGTCGGTCAGGTAGGTATTCCGGCCGACACCCGCATCGACGCCGACCAGGAGCACGTTCTGGCGAGGAACAGCCGGCGACGGTGAGGCCGACGACGGGACGCTGGGCGAGGCGGGCACCTCCGACGGCAGCGTGACCTCCGGGTCCGGGACGGCCGACGCGGATGCCGACGGGTCCCACGCGCCGGTCGTCGTCGGGTCGATCGGGATGATCTGGTCGGTCGCCTCACGGGCGACCTCGGTCGCGTACGCGGCGAACCCGTGGGGGGCGACGAGGACGACCGCGAGGAGCGCGATCGGCAACGCGTCGCGTCGGCCGAGACGGGGGAAGCGGCCGTCGACCAGGCTCGAGCCGATGGCGGCTGCGCGCCAGACCAGGAGCAGGGCCTGGAGACCGAACAGGACGACGACGGTCGCCGGATCGAGGGCGATGCCGAGCAGGCGGCTCGTCGGGATCAGCAGCAGGCCGCCGACGACGACAATGATCGTCACGAGCGTCGGGATCCCGAAGAGCGCGGCGCGACGCCGGCGCCCGGCCGCGAGATGGCCGAGTCCCGGTAACAGTGAATCGAGGAAGGCGTGGAGGTGACGGGACCCCCGACGCGGGGTGACGGCCGCGTCGCCCTCAGGCGGGTTGTTCACGTCGACGGAGCCTACCAGAACACACCGGACCGCTCGCATCCCCCATTCGGGCCGGGTGGTCGCAGGACCCCCCAGGCGGCTCGGTCAGGCTCGGAACGCCTCGGCGGCCGCCCAGGTGTCGAAGAATTCCTGGAACCGGACGATCCGGCCGTCAGCGACGGTGACCACGTGGACGAAGTCCGTGTCATAGACCTTGCCCGTCGGACGGGCCTCGATGGTCGTCCAGCCGATGACCGCGACGGTGTCGCCGTCGACGAGGAAGCGAACCGGCTCGAATGCGAGAATCGTCTCGGTCTCCTTGCCGATCCGGAGCCACTCCAGCACGCCGTCCACGCCGAACCGCATCCCGGCCGACGGGATCAGCGGGTTCGGCGCTTCGCCCCAGATGACGTCCTCATGGAGGAGGCCGAGCAGCGCGTTGATGTCCCGCGCGGCAAATGCCCGATAGGCGGACTGGACGAGGGCGAGGATCTCCGCCGGCGCCGCTTCCGCGTCCTGAATCACCATGGATGTGCTCCTCCGCTCCGCCGACGGCTCGCCCGTCCGATCCAGTCGGGTCCGATCGTTCACCGGGCGCGCGTCACGGGCGAGGGCAGAACGTCCACTCGACGGGGGCCTTTCGGCCCGCCACTCCGCCCATGGGTCCGCCGGCCGTTTGAGATGCCGCTCCGCCTGGGGGGCTGGCGTCGCTGATCGATCCGCTGACCGATCCGGCGACGGGCTTCCACCAGCGCCTCGAGGAGATCTTCCACCTCGACTGATCGGCAGAGGCGGCGCGTCAGGTGGTCGGCGGCGGATCCCCGGCGGGCGACACCATGGCGAGATGGGAGGGCCACCAGTTGCGTCGACCGAGAAGGACGACCAGCGAGGGCACGAGCAGCGACCGCAGGAGGAACGTGTCCATGAGCACCCCGGCCGCGATCCCGTAACCGATCTGCTGGATCTGGCCGCCGCCCGCCGAGCCGCCCGCGACGGCGAGGACGGCGAATGTGCCGCCGAGGATCACCCCGGCCGTGGTGATCGTGCTGCCCGTCCGCCCGATCGCCCGCGCGACGGCATCGCGCAACGGAAGATCGTGGGCTTCCTCGCGAATCCGGCTCATGATCAGGATGTTGTAGTCCGACCCGAGGGCCATCAGGAAGACGAACATCAGGAACGGCAGGAGGAAGTTGATTCCGTCCTGCCCGCCGAGATGGACGAACACGATGCCGACGAGGCCGAGGGCGGCGAGGTAGGACAGGACGATGCTCGCGACGAGATAGAGGGGCGCGACGAGGCTGCGCAGGACGATCGCGAGCAGGAGCGCGATGAGCACCGCGACGATCGGGATGATCCGGACGAGGTCGGCGCCGGAGATATGGCTGACGTCCGAGGCGAAGGCCACCTGGCCGTACACGCCGGACGCGGTCGCACCCGCCGCCATCGCGACGCGTTCGACATCGGCCCGCATCGCCGGCACCGAGTCGAGCGCCGCGGGGCTCGAGAGGTCGCCGCTGGCGAATTCGACCGAGAACTGGATGGTCCGGCCGTCGGGGCTGATCAACTGGCCCGTCGCCCGGTACGCGGCGTAGAGCTGGGGCGACACATCGGCCGTCGCCGGCACCGGGGGGAGCTCCCGGGCCGGCCCAAGGTTCGTGTGGAGCTCTGCCAGCTGGTCGGTCGTGATCGCGATCCCGATCGGATTGAGTGGTCCGACCAGACCGCCGAACTCCGTGAGTCCGGTGAGCCCGTCCTGGGCGCGGGAGACCGAGGACAGGTCACTCCAGACAGGAGTCGCGAATGTCATGAGGACGGCGCTTCGACTCGCGTTCGACGACGGGAAATGCTGCTCGATCGACGCGGATCCAGCGGCTGAATCGGTACCGCTCGGGCTGGTCGCGGCGCCGCCGAAGCCCGCCACGCCGGTCGTCAGCAGGGTCGCTCCGAGCGCCGCGAACAGGACCACTCCGGCGGCGAGCGTCGGGCCGGGTCGACGCGTGGCCATGATGCCGATGCGATCCCACATGCCGTGTCGATCGTGGGCGCGTGCCGTGGCACCAGTCGGCCAGAACACCGCTCGGCCGAAGATCGCGAGGAGGGCCGGCAGAAGCGTCAACCCCGCTACGAGCATCAGGCCGATCCCGATCGCGAGGGCGGGTCCGAGGCTCTGGTAGAAGGCGAACTGGGCGATGGCGAGGCTCAGGAGGGCGGCCATGACCGTGAGGGCCGAGAACGTGATCGACTCGCCGACGCGGCTGACCGACTGGATCACCGCCTCATGGGCAGTGAGGCCCCTGCGGAGCTCCTCCCGGACCCGGAAGACCAGAAACACGCCGTAGTCGGTCCCGGCACCGAGGATCAGCACGATCAGCAGAAGCTCGGTGATCGAGGACACCTGGACGCCGATCTTCGTCGATTCGGCGATGACGGGGCCCGACAGGATGAGCACGAACGCCGCCGGCACGAGGGTCACGATCGGGGCGAGCACGGCCCGGAACGCGAGCACCAGGAGAACGACGATGAACAGCAGCGACAGCTGCTGGGTGAGGTTCTGCGACGAGCCCGACGCGGCGACGGTGTCGACCTGCGTCGCGAGCTGGCCCGTCACGTGGATCTCCAGGCCGATCGGAGGCACGGACCTCTTGATGGTCGCCCGGATGGCGTCGACGACGCCCTTCGCCTCGGGGCCGGCGCTGAACGCGACGACAGCGGCTTCGACGAGGGCCTGACGGGCCTGGCCATCGCTCGACACGCCGAGGTCGACGACGACCTTCACCCGATCGATGCCGCGGATCTGCGTCTCGAGCGCGTCCATGGAGGCGTTATCGGCGGCGGTCAGACCCCCGTCACGGGCCATGACGACCGTTGCCGCGGCCAGGGACGTGTCCTGGAACGGCGCGGCCATCGCGGCTGCCTGCATGCTCGGCGAATCCGCAGGCAGGAAGCCGCTGGTCGTGTCCTTGGCCACGTCGCCGAGTGACGGCAACAACTGGACCGCGAGGACGGTCACGACGACCCAGACGACGACGATCAGGAACCGGAAGCGGACCGCGAAGCGCCCGAGGCCCGTGAAGAAACGGCTCATGAGAGTCCTTTCGTGACCAGGCCCGCCGGCCCGCACGCGTCGGCGGGTCGATCGGGCCGTTGGGTGGATGTTTTCGCTCAGAACGGGGCGATGACGAAGCGCCCGAAGGCGACGTTAGGCGGCCAGCACCGCAAGGACAAGATTGGCGGCGATGTTCCGGCCTTCGCCGGGCCGCCGGGTGTGGAACGCCATGGCGAGGAGCATCAGGATGACGCAGCAGGTCGCCACAATCGGGGCAGCTCGAGCGATCCGATCGCTCGCATCGGGGTTCGCCCGATCGCGCCCAGCCAGGTCGTCCCGGGCCTCGTCACCGACTGATCGAACGCGATCGAGTGACCGTAGCCGAACGCCAGGAGACCTAAGGCCACCACGGCCTGATCGATCCAGAGAAGAACGTTCGGGTCCACGGCTTCTCCCTCAGATCCCGCTGGGCTCGAGGATTGGCGCGATCGCCATCAGAGCGGGAGCAGCGCGGCGGCCACACCCACGACCACTCCGACGACGAGGCTGGCCACTCCGATCTGTGTGGCTCGGGCACGATCGGCGGCCCGGTCGACGGGGTCCGCGACGCCCTCGGTCTGGCCAGGGACGCCGAAGTTGAAGACGCCTCGTGAACCGAACCCGGCACAGAATCGGAGCCAAGCCTGAAGATAGCCGGACGCCGCGCCGGCAGCCGGCAGGACGAGGACGAGCCGGGTCAGCGGTGGCGCACCGACCGCGACGAGGGTGGCCAGGAGGATGACGGTCACGGCCAAACCGACACGGCCGGCAGTTCGTCGCCTCGCGATCTCGGCCGGGCCGATGTTGCAGACCCCGGGCTCATAGGACGAACGAGCCGGACCGGCACCGGGCGCCTCCGGCAGGCCAACTGCTGCGAGCGCTGACTGCATCGTTGGCCGCCCTCGGATTCGTCCGCGTCCCGCGTGAGCGCGGACCTCGGCGTGGGGTTGCTTGCGTTGAAACAATGGCAGTCTATCGACAATCATTGTGTAGCGTCAATGATTGCCCGCTGCTAACCTGAGCAGCCATGGACGAGGCCGACGATCGCGAGGAGCTCGCGCGCCGCGGGTGGCGCCTCCTGATGGGCGCCGGCCAGCGCCATCTGGAGGTCGTCACGGCCGGAATCGAGGAGATGGGCCTGAGCAAGGTGATGGCCCAGTTCCTCGGCGCCGTCTGTCAGTCGCCACCGGGCCCGACGAACCAGCTCGCGACCCGCTTCGGGGTCGATCCGGGGTGGGTCACCGACATCGTCGACCGACTGGAGGCTCGCGGGCAGCTCGTTCGTCGCCAGTCGCCGAACGACCGGCGGGTCAAGATCCTCGACGTGACCGAAGCCGGCCGCGAGACATTCCGCGCCATGGAGGCGATCTTCGCGACACCGCCACCCGAGCTGCTCGACGCGTCTCGGGAGGACCTCCTGGCGCTCGTCCGGATCGCCGAGCGCCTCGCCGGTCCGATCGAACCGGTCGACGCCGTCGACCCGTGAGTTGACCTCGCTGGCGGCGTCGAGCGGCTCATCGAGCGCCCGGCGACAGCGCCCGGCGACAGCGCCCGCCGGTGGTCAGGCCCCGTTCCGCGTCCGTTCGAGGCCGTCGAGGAGCAGGTCGAGGCCGTACTCGAACTCGTCTCCGAAGTCGTAGCCGGGCTTCATGACGTGTTCGGTGATGAACGCCACGAGGTTGGGGTACTCGTTCATTGGGAACGGCTCGAGCATGGTCTGGGCCACCTCGGCAACGTTGTCCCCGCTTTCGAACGGGAGGTTCATCTTCGTCAGGGCGAAGCCGTAGATGTAGCCGTCGAGAAGCGAGTACGCGTGCGCGACCAGCTCCATGTCGAAGCCCGCCGCGCGGAGACACCCGATCACCGCGTCGTGGTGGCGCAGGCTCGCCGGGCCAGGGTTGACCCGCGACTCCATCAGGCCGATGGCCCAGCGGTGGCGCGACAGGACGTCGCGGAGCGAGATCGCGCGCCGCCGCATGGCCGTCCTCCAGTCGGCGCCGCTTGACGGCAGATCGACCTCGCTCACGACGACGTCGACCATCCCGTCGACGAGATCGTCCTTGTTCGCGACGTGGCGGTACAGCGCCATCGGGGCGACCCCGAGCTCCTCGGCGAGCGTGCGCATGCTGAGCGCCTCGAGCCCGCCCGCGTCGGCGTGGGCGATCGCAGCGCGAACCACTCGCTCCCTGCTCAGGCGGCTGCGGGGCTCCGCTGTCGAATTCGTGCGTGTCGCCATGGGCACCACTCCGTCCTCTTGTTGCGTTTCGGGTCCATCGCGAAATTCGGGGTTGACAGCGTACATCGTACACATTAGCGTACGCCGTACACCAGCAGCGTACATCGTACGCAGGCAAGGTGCAACAGGAAGCGGAGACCCAGCCATGCAGGCAATCGTCCAGGACAGCTACGGCTCGCACGAGGCGCTCAAGGTCGGCGACGTGGACAAGCCCGAGATCGGCGCCGACGAGGTCCTGGTCCGCGTCCAGGCGGCGTCCATCCATGTCGGTGACTGGATCCTCATGACCGGCTCGCCGTTCGTCATGCGCCTGGCCACCGGGCTGCGCAAGCCGAAGAACCGCGTGCCGGGAACGGACGTCGCGGGGACGGTCGAAGCGGTCGGCAGCCGCGTCCAGCGCCTCGCAGTGGGCGACGACGTCTTCGGCTGGTGCGCGGGCGCCTTCGCCGAGTTCGCGCGTGCGAGCGAGGACCAGTTCGTGAAGAAGCCGGCCAACCTCACGTTCGAGCAGGCGGCCGCGGTCGGCGTCTCAGCCACGACCGCCCTCCAACTGCTTCGGGACGACGGCCGGATCCGGTCCGGGCAGAAGGTCCTGATCAACGGGGCGTCCGGCGGCGTGGGCACGTTCGCGGTGCAGATCGCCAAGGCGTCCGGTGCCGAGGTGACCGGTGTCTGCAGCACGAAGAACGTGGACATGGTCCGCTCCATCGGGGCCGACCACGTCATCGACTACACCCGCGAGGACTTCACGAAGGGCACCGAGCGGTACGACCTCATCCTCGACAACGTCGGCAACCACTCGATGGCCCGGACCCGGCGCGTGCTGACCCCCCTCGGGACCCTGATCTCGAACGGCGGCGGGCACTCCGACGGCAAGCTGGGTCGCACCGTGCGGACCATGCTCGTCTCGATGTTCGTGCGCCAGCAGGCGAGCCCGACGGTCAAGACCCAGAACCGCGAGGACCTCGTCGCGCTGAAAGGGCTCGTCGAAGGCGGGAAGGTGACGCCCGTCATCGACCGGACGTACCCATTGACCGAGACCCCCGAGGCGGTCGGTCACGTCGGAGCGGGACACGCCCGCGGGACGGTCGTCATCACCGTCTGACGCACCGCCCGCCCGCGGCCGCGTCGTTCTCGAATCGAACCACTGAAAGGAACCGACCATGTCCAAAGCAACCGTGACGAGACTCTTCATCGGAAGCCTGATCGCCTTCGCCGGCGGCGCCATCCTGGCCGTCGCGGCCGTGTGGCTGGCAATGGCGAACGACGTGTTCGTGATGGCCGGTCCCGACATCGTCGGGCTCCGGGGCAGCGCCTTCGCCTGGTCCCTCCTCGGCCTCGGCATCGTCGGCGGCGTGGCGATGGGGGGCGCGCTGATCGGTGGCCTCGTGTCGTGGATCGGCGCCCTGCTGAACACCTGGCAGCTCGAGAGCCGGACGTGGTTCGCGGTGCTGCTGCTGCTCGGCATCTTCAATGTCGGGTTCCTCGCGATGATCGCCTACCTGATCGCCGGGCCGGACAGCACGGCGGCAGTGACCCCGCGCGGGGCGCACGCGCCCGTCGCAGCCTGATGAGCATTCTGCGGAATCTCGGCCGCCGCAGGCTGCGGACGACCCTCACGATCCTCGGCATCACCATCGGCATCTGGGCGCTCGTTGTCTTCAGCTCGATGGCCAACAAGATCAACGCCCTGGTCGCGGGCGGCACCGAGTACTTCCAGGGCAAGGTCTCCGTCAGCGACAGCTCCACCCAGTTGAGCGGCTTCGCGGCCGCGCCCATGCTCATCGTGACGGCAGACCAGGTCCGGGGAATCGACGGCGTGGCCG
>DATAIW010000148.1:0-9313 GCA_036262455.1 Candidatus Limnocylindrales bacterium
GACTGGGCCACGATCGGGCGATCGATCGCCCGATCGTGGCCCAGTCGGCTCGCAACCGGTTCGCAGGAATCGTGACCCGGATAGAGAAGGACCGGGTCGCCGCGGTCGTCGAGGTCCAGGCCGGGCCGCATCGCCTCGTCAGCCTGATGACGGCCGAGGCCGTCACCGAGATGGGCCTGAAGGTCGGCGACGAGGCGATCTGCGTCGTGAAGTCGACGAGCGTGATCGTCGAGGTCCCGTCACCGCGCGAGACCCGCGGCTAGGAGGCCCGATCGCATCGGACGCGCGACGCCGGGTCCCGAATGCTCGCCTGACGAGCATTACGACGTCCGAGCGACCCGGGCAGGAGCCCACGCGGCCCGAATCGACCCTCGATCAGCACTCCAGGGCTAACAGCACGCCTCAGGCTGCCGCCGACGGCGCGCCCAGGCGCCGTAACGCTCACCACGCACGCATTTGGGGCTCAGCGGGCAGTCCGCATGCCGCGGCGACCGGACCCGGTTCAGACCCTCGTCGAAGCGAGCAGTTGCTCGGCTGCGAACGCCACGGATCCATGCTCCCCGGCGAGATGGAACGCGACGCCTTGATCATCGGTGAAGACGGCGACTTCGAACCGCCGTCCGACAGCCCAGTCGATCGGGCGGCCGGCGACGGCGCGCTCACCCCAGGTCGTGCCACGTTCGACGAAGGCGCTGTCGCGAACTGCGATCCGCAACGCGTCGCCTGCGGCGCTGGGCGCATGGACGGCCTCCGCCATCACGTGGCCGCGGGCCGTGGGGATCAGCGCAAAGGCGCTGGTGGACTCCCGGCGCGTGATCCCGAGCGCACGGAGGGCAGATCGCAGCTTCGGCGAACCCACGCCGCGCCTCGACATCAAGGATGTGGCGCCCGAGGCTCGAGCCAACCGTGCTTCGAGGATGACGTCGTCGTGCGGCGGACCGAAGCCGGGTGGTGGATTGTCGATCCGAAACGAGAACGTCAACGGTCGTAGACCTCCGGGTTGACCGGGGTCGGGATGCGTTCGCCGCGGACGCCGGCCAGGAGGTTGGCCGCGGTCATCTCGGCCATCTTCGACCGAGTCGCCCGCGAGGCGGACGCGATGTGCGGCACGACGAGGCAGTTGTCGAGGGACAGCAGCGGATCGTCGGCCGGGATCGGCTCGGGGTCGGTCACGTCGAGAGCGGCGGCGAAGATCGAGCCGGATCGGAGCGCGTCGGCCAGCGCCTGGCCGTTGACGACCGGGCCGCGCGACGTGTTCACGAGCACGGCGGTCGGCTTCATCCAGCCGAGCTTCTCGGCGTCGATCAGGCCGTGGGTGTCGTGGGTCAGGTTGACGTGGAGCGAGACGTAGTCGGCCCGCGGCAGCAGCTCCTCGAGCGGCAGGAACGTTGCCGCGAACTCGGCCTCGACCGCCGGATCCGCGCGATGGACGTCGTGGTACAGGATCGTCATCCCGAATCCCTGCGCCCGGCGGGCCACGGCCTGGCCGATCCGTCCGAACCCGACGATCCCGATCGTCGCGCCATGGACGTCAGGCCCGAGCAGCAGGAGCGGGCCCCAGGTCTTCCACTTCCCGGCCCGGACGTAGCGGTCGCCCTCGGGCAGCCGCCGCGCGGCGGCCATCAGGAGCGCCCAGGCGAGATCGGCGGTCGTCTCGGTCAGGACTCCCGGTGTGTTGCCGACGGCGACACCGCGCGCGGTACAGGCCGGGACGTCGACATTGTCGAAGCCGACAGCGAAGTTCGACACGACCTTGAGCTGCGGGCCGGCGGAGTCGAGGAACTCGTCGTCGACCTTGTCGGTGAGGAGGGTCACGACACCATCGCAGCCACGGATCGCGTCGAGCAGCGCGGCCCTGGGAGGCGGCGACTCGTCCTCCCAGACCCGTGCATCGCAGGCGGCGACGATCGGGGCGATCCCGTCGTCCGGGATCAACCGGGCGAGGAAGACCTTCGGCCGGTCGGTCATCGGGCCGCGCCGGCTGCCGCCGGCGACGCGCCCGTCGGCAGCCCCGCCACGAACTCGCCGATCCGCCCGAGCGCCTTCGTCAGGTTCTCCTGCGAGTTCGCGTACGAGACGCGGATGTGGTTCGTCGCAATGCCGCCGAACGCCGTCCCGGCGAGGACGCAGACCCCCGCCTCCACCAGCAGCCGGTCTGCGAGCTCCTTCCCGCCGAGCCCGGTCCCGGAGATCTCCGGGAACGCGTAGAACGCGCCCTTCGGTCGGAGGCACCGGATCCCGGGGATGTCGTTGAGGCCGTCGACGACCAGGTCGCGCCGCGCCCGGAACTCCTCGACCATCGCGGCCATCGGCTCCTGCGGGCCGCGGATCGCCTCGACCGCCCCGACCTGGGCGAACGTCGGGGCGCACGAAATCGTGTTGATCACGAGCTGGCCGTACATCGCCACGAGCGACGGCGGCACGATCGCGTATCCGAGCCGCCAGCCGGTCATGGCGAAGGTCTTGGAGAAGCCGTCGAGGACGATCGTCCGCTCGGCCATGCCCGGCAGCGAGGCGATCGAGACGTGCTCCTCACCGTCGTACAGGATCCGGCCGTAGATCTCGTCGTCGAGAACGACGAGATCGTGACGGATCGCGATCGCGGCGATCGACTCGAGGTCGCCTCTGGTCAGGACGCCGCCGGTCGGATTGGCCGGCGAGTTGATCACGAGCATCCGGGTCTTCGGGGTGACGAGGGAGGCCAGCTCGTCGAGATCGATCCGGAAGTCGTGCTCCATCCGGATCGGGACCGGGATCGGCGTGCCCCCGACGAACCGGGTCAGGGACTCGTAGATCGGGTAGCCGGGATCGGGGACGAGGACCTCGTCGCCCGGGTCGATCAACCCGAGGATCGCGTAGAGCATCACGCCCTTGCCGCCGACGGTCACGAATACCCGGTCGGGCGTGACCGGGAAGCCCTTCCGGGCCTGGGCGTCGTCGGCGATCGCCTCGCGCAGCGCGGGAATGCCCGGATACGGCGCGTAATGGGTGGCGCCCTCGTCGAGGGCCTTCTTGGCGGCCTCGCGGACGTTCGCCGGCGTATCGAAATCGGGCTCGCCGATCTGGAGGTGGATGATGTCGCGGCCCTCGGCCTCGAGGGCGCGGGCCCGGGCGGAGACCTCGAACGCGGTCTCGGTCCCGATGACGCTCATCCGCTGGGCGAGGCGCATGTCGAGCTCCTTGTGGGGTGGTCCGCGCAGTCTAACGCGGCCCCACATCGGGCCCATCGCCGGGCCGACCGCAGCGACGGGCTAGAATCACGGCGTGACCCGATTCTTCGATCTCGACGAAGCGAATGCCGCCCTGCCCGAAGTCCGGGCGATTCTCGAATCCCTGCGCGACGAGCGGGTCGAGCTGATCCGACTGCGCGACCAGGTCCTGCTCCATCGCTCGCCGAGCGATGCGCCTGCCAGTGCCCCGACCGAGGCGAATGTGGGTGGCGCCTCGCGTCCCGCGGAACCTGTGGAGACTCAGGACGGCGTGGCGGCATCCGGACCCGGAGCCGGCCCGACCGACGACCCGGCGGCTCACGACCCGGAGGTCCGGATCCTGCGCCTCCGGATGCAGGGCGTGATCGACCGGATGCAGGCCGGCGTTGCCCGGATCGACGAGCTCGGCGTCACGCTCCGCGAGATCGAGACCGGACTGATCGACTTCCCCGCGCTCGCGACCGGCCGCCAGATCTGGCTGTGCTGGCGGCTCGGTGAGGGCGACATCGGGTTCTGGCACGAGCTCGGCGACGGGTTCGCCAGCCGCCAGGCGCTGGTCGACCTGACGTGAGCGGCGCCACGGTCGTCCAGAACGGCCGGGCCAAGGCGTACCGGCCCCTGTCGGCCGACGCCCGACGGCGCGCTTACGACGCGGCCCTCGAGGCCTACGACCGCGGCGACTTCTTCGAGACGCACGAGCTCCTGGAGCCCGCCTGGATGGGCACCGACGACCTCGCCGAGCGGGCCCTCCACCAGGGCCTGATCAAGCTCGCCGCGGCGTTCGTCCACGGCGTCCGCGGCAACCCGCTCGGGATCGCCCGGAACCTGGTCGGCGCCCGCGAGCACCTGGCCACCGCCATCGGCTCGCCGCCGGCGGCGGCATGCGGGCTCGACCTGGCGGCGCTCGTCAGCGCGATCGACGATCGGCTGGCCCGCCTCGCCGCCGATCCGACCGACGCCTCGATCGAGGCGCCGGCCCTGCCCAGGAGCCATCCCCGATGATGCCGGCCGGCGTCCCGTCGATCGCTCCGCGGGACGCGGCCGCGGCCACGGACCCGTCGACCGCCACCGATCCGGCGACGCGGCCGTTGATCGTCGACGTCCGGGAGGCGGACGAGTTCTCGCGGGAGCGGGTCGCGGGCGCCGTCCTGCTGCCGATCTCGCAATTCGTCGCCCGCCACCGGGAGCTGCCGAAGGATCGGCCGTTGCTGATGTTGTGCCACTCCGGCAGCCGATCGACGTCGGCGACGATGTACCTGCTCCAGTCCGGCTGGCCGGACGTCCGGAACGTCACCGGTGGGATCATCGGCTGGCGCTACGCGGGGCTGCCGATCGTCACCGGCGCCCCGGCCCCGGGCGAGGGCGACCTCGAGCCCGCCGGTCCCCTGGCACCGCGCTGACCGAAACGCCACCCGCCTGGCGGGTGGATCCAGCGGTGCATCGACGCGAACGCCCCTGGCACTCGGGCCTCGAAGCGGAGCAGATCACCGGGAGATCAACGGGACTGAACCGCCCTGGGTTTCGTGGAGTCCGGGCTGATCGGGTTTCAGGCGGCGTCGCCCGACTCGGATCGCCAACCCGCGCCCGGATCGCGGCCTCCTGATCGGTCTCATTGATCGAATCGGCGCCTGGCCCGCACGACCAGGTGGCTGCATCCTCAGGTGCGCGCATGATCGGCCACGCGGGCACGCTCGCTCGCACCGGATCCGATCAATGACGGCGATCACGATCGCCGCGCGGGCCGCGTCCGGGGCGGGCGCTCATGGCGTGGTCCGCGCCGCGCGGGCCGCGGCCCCTCCCCGCTCAGGCGCGCTTGCGGATCTCGCTCTCGCGGCGTCGGCGCTCGCGCCACTCCTTGATCCGGTCGCGATGGGCGAACGCCCAGCCGACGAACAGGAAGATCGCGAAGTTCGCCATGCCGATGCCGTTCGCGTTGAGGTAGCCGAGCTGCTGGCCGATCTCACCGTCGATCTTCAACGCCGGGACGGTCGCTCCGACCAGGCCGAGCTGGAAGAACGGGGCCTCCGGCGCAAGATTGGCGCGGTTGCTCGCCGCGATCACGCCGCCGGACGTCGTCCCGCCGACGACGATGACGTTCGGTCCGAGGATGATCGGTGCGCCGCCGGCGACGCCGGTGCTCGGCAGGTCGCTGACGTCGAGGTGCTTCCATTCGGTGACATCGCCGGCATTCGTCGGGGTCGCCCAGTACAAGGCGCCCTGCGGCTTCGACCCGTCCGATCCGCCGATGGCATACAGCGCGCCGTTCGCGCCGAAGCCCGCCATGTTGGTCCGCGGCTGGGGGAGGTCGGTCGCGCCGCCCTTCACCCCGAACCGGATGACCTTCGTGGCATCGGCACCGGTCCCGAATTCGCCGCGCTGGACGCTCGGGATCGCCGCAACGCCGGGGGCCGCTCCCCCGAAGACCCAGAGATAGCTGCCCAGGACCGCGGCCGAGGCGTCCGTCACCGGGGTGAACAGCTTGCCCGGCTGGGCCTCCCATTTGCTCGGCACGCCCTTCGTATCGAAGGTCGTCTTGAGCACGGTGTCGACGATCGCGGTGCCATTCGTTCCGCCGACGAGGAGGAGTCCGTCCGAGGCCGCGACGACCGCGGCACCGGCCCGAGCCTCGGGCAGCGTCAGGTTCAGCTTGGCGGCTTCGGCCGTCTGCCAGTCACCGAGGGCTCCCGTCTTGGGGTCCGGCGTGAGGACGAACACCGACGTCGTCGGCTTGCCGTCCGCCCCGACTCCGCCGATCGCGTAGATCTTGCCGCCGGAGTAGATGACCGACAGGTCCGAGCGTGGCTCGGGAAGCTTGGGCCCGTCGGCCCATTTGTCGAAGTTCCCGGTCCCCGAGCTCCTGGCAATGAAGGTCTTGTCCGAGACCGTCGTCCCGTCCGAGCCGCCGACGTACAGGATCGTCGTGCCCGACTGGACGATCGCGCCGTCGGTGCGGGGCGCCGGCAACGAGATCTCGGCGGGTGAGGTCGACCACGGCACGACCGCGCCGGCGGGCGCCGGGCAGGGCAGGGTCTTGTTGCCCTCGGGGCAGAAATTGAGCGGGCTCCAGGCGAGGATGCCGAGGTCGATCGTCTTGTTGACCGTGAAGTAGTACGCCCGGTCCGGGACGTAGCCGAGCATGAAGATCAGGAGGATGAACCAGAAGGCTGCCTTCAGCGACGCCCAGCCCCAGCCGTTCGCGTCGAGCAGGCCGAAGAACGCCCGTCCGCGCGTCTGTCTGGTTCCCGGGTGCAGGGCCTGCTGCGCCATCGTCCTCCATCCGACCGGGCGGTTGCGCCGCCCGGCTCTTCCAGCCGCCTGGTGTGCTGCCTACTTGACCTCGAGGGTCCCCTTCATCGTCGAGGGGTGGACCTGGCAGACGTAGGTGTAGGTGCCCGCATGGAGCGCCGGCACCGAGTACGTCCGCTTCTCGGGGCCCTGGAACGGGCTCGTGTCACCCATGGCGACCGGCGAGCCCCCCGGATCGGTGATGACCACGTTGTGGGGGACCGTCGGGTCCTGGTTGTCGAACACGAAGCTGAATGCCGTATCGGCCTTGGCGGTGAGGGTCGTCTCCTTGAAGCCGGCGGTCGCGGCGCCGTTCTCGGCGGTGAGCGTGACGGTCGGCGCGTTGGCATCGACAGAAGCGGCCGGGCCCCCCGACGCCGGCGCTCCGGACGAGCCCGCGCCACCGGTCAGCGCCTTGAGGTAGCAGTCCGGGTACGGCGTCGCGCCGGCGGCCGGCTTGTAGTTCAGGTCGCGCCAGCCGGTGAACGTCTTGACCTTGCCGGTCGCCGGGTCGATCACCGGCTCGTTGGTCGCGCCGTCGCGGATGTCGTAGGTCTTGTCGCTCGTCGCCCGCAGGAACGCGATCAGCTCGTCGATCTGGCGGTAGTTCAGCGGACCGGCCGGGCTGCCCTTGTCCGACCAGACCGGCATCGCCGAGTTGGCGTTGCCACAGACGTAGCGCCCGCCGACGGTCAGGACGTTGCGCAGGTACTGCGCATTGAGGTGGGCGAACAGCTTCTCCTGGGCATTGAGCTGCGGGCCGATGTAGCCCTGGCCGGCGGCCGACTTGGCGGCGGCGTCGGGCTCGTTGGGGCCGAGGCCGCCGGGCCCGTGGCAGCGCGCGCAGTTCGCCTCGAACAGGTTGTAGCCGCGCTCGACATCGGTGACCTGCTGGGCCTCGATCTCCGTCGCCAGGCGTGGCTTCGAGATCCCGGCCGGTGCGCCGAGCTCGTAGAACCAGTAGCCGACGATGAACAGGCTCACGAAGATGACCGTGAGGAGGCCGACCCAGCGGGCCGACGCCGACTGGCGGACGATCCCGGCCGAGCGTTGCGGGGTCAGGCCGGCGTTGGCCTTGATGGAAGGAGGCGCGCTGAACCGGTCGGCCGACAGCGACCCCTGGGGGACCGTGGCCGGAAGCCGCTCCTCGGCGCCTCGGCCCGGTTCGGGGGCCCTGCCCGGGACCGGCGCCGGTGTCTGGTCGGTCATCAGATGCAGCCCGTCGGGGTGCGTGGCGGGATGATGCCGGGCTGGCCCACCGCGACCGGCAGCGGGCCGAGCGTGATCTTGCCGGTGTCGAGGGTCAGGACGCCGCCGCCGTCGACGCTGGCGGAGAACCGGTCCATCCCGCGGGCGGCGGGTCCGAACTGGGTGCCGGCGGCCTTGATCCCGAGCCGGTCGTAGCGCGAGCCGTGGCACGGGCACTCGAACCAGAAGTTCTTCAGGCAGGGGTTCGGCTTGCAGCCGAGGTGGGGGCAGCGCTGGTAGAGGCCCCGGACGTTGAGAGCCCGGCCGTCGCCGCTGGGGTCATCGCCAGCCACGAACTGCTGCTGGCCGGTGTCCACGAGCATGATGTAGGCCCGCGCATCGGCGACGTAGGCCGGGAACCCGTCGGAAATCGGCAGGCTGCTGTTGGCGAGCTTGAGGTCGTCGAGGGTCCCGATCCTGACCTTGCTGCCGAAGCCGCCCGAGAGGTTCGGCCAGACGAAGCCGAGCGTCCCGGCCAGGACCTCGAAGAACCACAGGCCGACCGCGCCGCCGAGCGAATAGCGGAGCAGCTGGCGGCGCGAGACGCCCTTGACCTGGGCGCGCCGAAGGGACTTGATCGCCTCCGGGGCGAGCGCCTTCGGGCGGTCGATCGGCTCGACGTGGTAGTTGCTCATGCGCGGTCGCTCATCGGGCTCATCGGGTCATCGGTCTCTCGGTGGAGGGGATCACAGGGAGAAGTGCAGGCCTGGCGAGGTGTTCTCGAAGAACGGCAGGTACGGGATGACGAAGCTGTAGCCGGGGCCGCGGAAGAAGATCCCGACGAACGTCAGGATCAATCCGAGGGCGCAGAACATCGTGAACAGGATGACCGCCGTCTTCCGTTCCGATGGGCGGGTGACGGTCAGGTTGCCGCGATCGACGAACGGGATCAGGGCCGCTCCCACGAGGACGAGCAGCGGGGTCAGGACGCCCGCGACGGTCGGGTGGAAGTAGGCGAGCAGCTCCTGGAGCCCGA
The DNA here is from genome assembly GCA_036262455.1 of Candidatus Limnocylindrales bacterium. Lineage (GTDB taxonomy): Bacteria > Chloroflexota > Limnocylindria > Limnocylindrales > CSP1-4 > CF-46. The sequence continues at coordinate 8,719 of DATAIW010000148.1, forward strand.
GGAAGTACCACGGCGCCTTGGCCACGGCCGGCGTGACGTTGTTGTTCGCCAGCTCCTCGAGCGGGGCGTTGATGAAGAGGCCCATGAGGAGGAGGAGGATGCTCATCATGCCGGCCGCGAGGAACTCGATCGAGAGCAGGTGCGGCCAGGTCATGACCGTGTCGTCGGGTTCCTTCTGGACCCGGACGACCGCATCCTGCTTGACGAGCGCGAGCAGCCGATACGGGCGGGCCGACATTGGCACCCGCTGCTTGTCGATCTCCGTCCGCCTGGCGGGGTCCACCGGCAGAACCACTCGACGGTCGGTGGGCTGCTTCGTATCAGTCATGGCGCACCGAGGTCCACGGCCGAGCTCCGTCGAGGCCAGTGGCCCGAGGCAAGACGACCCGCTTGTCACCGGAGCGAGCGGCCTCGGATGGCCGTAAGCGAGGAGCGCAGGGCGCAACGCGGCGATCGGCTGTCATAGCGGGCCGCTGATGCCGCCATCCTTGCGGATGCGCCAGAAGTGCACCGCCAGGAAGATGGCGGCAACGAGCGGGAAGAACATGATGTGGAGGACATAGAACCGCAGGAGCGTGTTCTGGCCGACCTCCAG
>DATAIW010000149.1:0-13117 GCA_036262455.1 Candidatus Limnocylindrales bacterium
GCACGAGCGGGGCCACGCCCTCGCCGAGCAGCTCCGCGGCGCCGTCGGTCGCCGCATCGACCGCGCCAAGTGTTGCCCCCAGCGTCGCCCCGAGCGCGACGCCGGACGCCTGCGCCAAGGACAACCTCAAGCTCACGACCGGCGGCAAGCTGACGATCGGCACCGACAACCCGGCCTTCCCGCCGTACTACGACGCCGTCGACAGCCCGACGAAGCCGTGGCAACTCGGCGACCCGACCGACGGCAAGGGCTTCGAGAGCGCGTTCGCCTACGCCCTCGCCGCGAAGCTCGGATTCGACAAGGCCGACGTAACCTGGATCGTCGTCCCGTTCGACAACTCGTTCGCGCCGGGCACCAAGAAGTTCGACCTCGACATCAACCAGGTGTCGTTCACCGCCGACCGGGCCAAGGCCGTCGACATGACCGACGGCTACTACTCGCTCAACCAGTCGGTCGTCGCGCTCAAGGCGAACGGCCTCGCGTCGGTCACGTCGATCGCGGGCATGAAGGGCTTCAAGTTCGGCGCACAGATCGGCACGACCAGCCTCGACACGATCAACAACGTGATCGCCCCGACGGCCGCGGCCAAGGTCTACACGACGAACGACGACGCGATCGCCGGCTTGAAGGCCAAGCAGATCGACGGGCTCGTCGTCGACCTCCCGACCGCCTTCTACGTCACCGCGGTCCAGGTTGCGAACTCCGTCATCGTCGGCCAGTTCCCGGCCCCCACCGGCGCCGACGCGGAGCACTTCAGCGTCGTCCTGGCCAAGGGCAGCCCCCTGACGGCGTGCGTCAATACGGCCATCGCCGCCATGAAGAGCGACGGCAGCCTCGACGCGATCACGAAGGAGTGGCTGTCCGACAAAGCCAGTGCTCCGGTCCTCCAGCCGTAGCGGCCGGCCGCGTCGCGGCCTGACATGTCGATCACGGGAGGCCCGCTCGACACCGGCGACCTGATCGGTCTCGCCGGTCGACGCGGGCCTCGCCGTTCCCGGCGCCGGATGCCGCCGGGCGAGGCGGTCCGGTCGAGCCTGATCGCGCTCCTGAGCACGGTCGTCGTCATCGGCGGACTGGCCGTCCTCGTGACGAGCTCGCCGAACTGGCCGGACGTCCGGGACGCGTTCTTCAGCGACAAATGGTTCGGCTTCTCGTGGCCATTGCTGATCGACGCCTTCTGGACGAACGTCGCGCTGTTCCTTATCGCGGAGCTGCTGATCCTGCCGCTGGCGCTGGTCCTGGCGATCGCGCGCGGCCTGCCTGGGCCCGCGTTCTTCCCGGTCCGCCTGCTCGCGACGTTCTACGTCGACTTCTTCCGGGCCGTCCCGGGGCTCCTGATCATCGCGATCCTCGGGTTCGGGATCCCGGCCCTCGACCTGCCGGGCGTTCCGAACGACGAGTTCTTCTGGGCGGTGATCGCGCTGACCCTCGTCTACTCCGCCTACGTGTCGGAGGTCTATCGGGCCGGGATCGAATCCGTCCATTGGAGCCAGGAGGCGGCCGCCCGATCGCTCGGCCTCAACCGGCTGCAGGCGCTTCGCCACGTCGTCGTCCCGCAGGCCGTCCGACGGGTCATCCCGCCCCTCCTCAACGACTTCATCGGCCTCCAGAAGGACACGGTCCTCGTGTCGTCGCTCGGCGTCGTCGAGATCTTCCGGGAGGCGTCCATCATCAAGGCGGCGCACTTCAACTTCACGCCGTATCTCGCCGTCGCTCTGATCTTCGTCATCCTGACAATCCCGCTGGCGCGCCTGACGGACTGGCTGGTGTCGCGCGACGCTGCCCGTCAGGCGAGCACGCGATGAGCATGGCCCGGCCCCGCGAGGCCCTCCGGATCGAGGGCCTCCACAAGTCGTTCGGCGACCTCGAGGTCCTCCGCGGGATCGACCTCGCGATGGCCGAGCACGAGGTCGTCTGCCTGATCGGGTCGTCGGGGAGCGGCAAGTCGACGCTCCTGCGCTGCATCAACCTGCTCGAGCCGATCGACGCTGGCCGGATCGTCGTCGAGGGTGACGAGATCACGGCCAAGGGCGTCGACGTCAACAGGATCCGGCGGCGGATCGGGATCGTCTTCCAGGCGTTCAACCTGTTCCCGCACATGAGCGTGCTCGCCAACGTGACGCTCGCGCCGCGGAAGGTCCTCGGGTTGAGCGCGGCGGAGGCGGACGCCCGGGCGACGGAACTCCTCGACCGGATCGGCCTCGCCGACAAGCGGCGCGAATATCCCGATCGCCTGTCGGGTGGCCAGCAGCAGCGGGTCGCGATCGTCCGGGCGCTGGCGATGCAGCCGGACCTGCTCCTCCTCGACGAGATCACGAGCGCCCTCGACCCGGAGCTCGTGGCCGAGGTCCTCATCCTGATCCGCGAGCTCGCCGGCAACGGGATGACGATGCTCATCGCGACCCACGAGATGAGCTTCGCCCGCGAGATCGCGAACCGCGTCTGCTTCCTCGATGCCGGGCGGATCCTCGAGACCGCGCCGCCGGCCGAGATGTTCAGCGCGCCGCGCGAGGAGCGGACGAAGCAGTTCCTGGAGCGGGTGATCGCGGCCGGTCGCCTGTGACGATCGCCGGCGTCATTCGGGGATCGCGGAATCCTCCGGCGCGGCCGGGTCCTCGATGGCCGCCGCGTCGGTCGGCGCCGCGGTGGCGTCGGTCGGGCCCGTGGCGGCCGGATCGGGCAGATCCTGCTCGTCGACGACATCGTTGGGCACGAGGAACAGCGTCCAGCCGAGCTTCAGGAGGTTGGGCCGGTAACCGGGCGATTCGGGGTCGAGCGAGGGGTACGTCGAGCGGTTCCAGAACGCGATGCTGCGGGCGGTCGTCCCGAACCGATGGGCGATGGTGTTGAGGCTGTCGCCGCTTTTGACGACGTAGACGAGGAAGGTCGGCGCGGGCGTCGGGGTCGGGCGGACGATCGGCGGGCGCGCGGTCGGCGCGGTCGAACCTGACGGCGAAGGCAAGGCCGTGATGGCCGGTTGTCCGGATCGCCCGGACCCTGCCGGCCACGAGCTCTCGCCGCGCGTCCCGCTCGGCAGGCAGCCGATCGTGGAAACCGCGAACAGGACCGCGCCGACAGCGAGGATCCAGCCTCGCCCGCGGCGCCCCATCTCCGTGGCGGGCATTGGTGGTGCGCTGTCGATCGGGTTCATCATCGGCCGTGGGACGGGTCACCCGCGCCGAGCGTTACGGGACAGGGGACGCGTCCGCCGCCGGACGGCCGGGCTTGCGCCGCGCTCCGGACGGACCGGGCGTGGAGGTGTGACCGTCGGCAACCGGGACCGATCCCTCCCGGCTCGTCGGCCCGGAGGCGTCGCTCGCGATCGGCTCGCCGGCCGCCTGCGACAACTGAGCGGTGCCCGCCTCGGCGCTCATCTCGATCGCGTCGATCGGCGTCGGCGCCTTGAACGCGAAGTCGCGGGCGATCGCGAGACCCTCGTCCGCGGTCGCGATGAGGCCGAGGCCGGTCCGTTTCGCGACGAAGCAGGCGCGGTCGGCCGCGAGCAGGATCTCCTCGGGCGTCAGCCCGTCCCGCGGGAACGTCGCAACCCCGATCGAGACGCTCACCAGCATCCCGGCATCGGCCCACCGAGTGCCCGCCTCACCCAGGGCGTGGATCGCGGCGCGCACTCGCTCACCGACCCCGAGCGCCGACGCCGCGTCGGTGCCGGGCAGGATCAGGGCGAACTCGTCGCCGCCGTAGCGGAAGACCCGGTCGGTTTCGCGTCCGGCCGCCTCGATCGCCCGCGAGATCTCCGCCAGGAGCCGGTCGCCGGCCTGGTGGCCGAGAGCGTCGTTGACGCTCTTGAAGTCATCGAGGTCGAGCATGATCAGGCTGAACGGCTCATGGGCGAGAACGCTTCGGCTCAGCCAGTCCTGGAAGGTGCCGTGATTGAGGAGGGCGGTGAGGTCGTCGGTCTGGGCCCGGATCTCGACCGCTCGGTGGACCTCGGCGTTCTGGAGCGCGATCGAGACCTGCGCGGCGAAGAGCTTGACCAGCTCGAACTCTTCCTCGCTGTAGACCGCGTTGATCCCGAGCCGCTCCAGGGTCAGCACACCGGTCGCGCCGTCGCGACCACGGAGCGGGACGCAGATCAGGCTGCCGTCCATCGGTCCGGACAAACGGAACTGGAGGACGCGGGGATCGGTCCGCTCGTCGAGGACGAGTGTCGGCTCGTTGCGGGCCACGACCCACGTCGCGAGGCCTTCCTCGCCGGGCGTCCAGGGCTCCATGTATTCCGCCGCGTGGATGCCCTTGGCGGTGAGCGGTCGCAGGAGCCCGCTTGTCCGATCGAGCAACTCGATCGAAAGGTTATCGTAGCCGACGAGGTCCGACAGGCGCTCGGCGACCTGGTCGAGAATCGCTCGCGGGTCGAGCGTGGTCAGGATCGACTCGGTGACCTGGAGCAGGGCCCGCTGGTTGGCGAGCTGCCGTGCGAGTGCATCGGACTGGGCCCGGAGGAGACCCGTCGCGTCGGCGTTGGCGAACGCCTGGGCGGCGAAGCTGGCATAGATGACGAGGAGTCGCAGGTCGTCGTCGGGGAACTGGTGCAATCCGAGCTTGGAGAGGACGAGCACGCCGAGAACCTGGTCCTCGTACAGCATCGGGGCGAGGAGCATCGACTCGTCGAGGTCGTCCTCGGTGCCGGGGATCGTGTTCGCCCGCGGATCGGCGCTGGCATCGGGCAGATTCTGGGCGACGCGGTGTTCGGCGACCCAGCCGGTGATCCCCTGGCCGTACTTGACCGCCAGTTGCTCGACGGTCTCGTCGACGTACTCGCCGACCTGGCCCCGCATCGCGACCGGGATCAGGTCGTCGCCGCGCATGCGATAGACCCGGGCATTGTGATAGTCGATGAGCTGGCGGAGCTCGGTCGCGATCGCCAGGCCGATCTCGTGCTCGTCGCCGAGCCGGGACAGCCGTGCGCCGAGCTGCTGGATCGACTGAAGCTGGGCGGCCCAGCCCGCCATCTTCGCGAAGGTCTGGGCGTTCTTGATCGCGATCCCGGCCTGGTCAGCGAGCGCCGCCATCGTGTCGAGCTCGTCGGCCGTCCAGTCGTGCGGCGCATCGTGGTAGACGTTCAGGAGGCCGAGCAGCACGTCGCCATCGAGGAGGGGCGCCGTGCAGATCGTGTCGAACCCCTCCTGGACGACCGAGGCGCGCACGTCACCGGCCCGCGGATCGTCGCGGTAGTGGGTGGCGAACAGCGTCCGGCGGGCAGTCGCGGCGAGCGCCGGGAGGGACCGGCCCGGGAAGTCCGCCACCGACTGGAGGTAGCGCTGCGACAGGCCGCGGCTCACCTCGGCCGCCGTCCGGCCATCCGGCCCGACGAGGAAGACTGCCGCACGATCACCGTTGAAGAGGACCATCGCGTGCTCGACGAGACCGCTCAGGATGCGGTCGAGGTCGAGCCGGCTGCCGATGTCGGACGCAACCCGGCGGAGGGCGTCGGCACGATGGAGCCGGTGCCCGACCTCGTCGGCGCGCCGGGCCGCTTCGACGATCGATCCGACGGCCCCCGCGACTTCGATGAGCAACTCCGGATCGAGCGCCGACGGGTCGCCGTCCGGGTCGGCGAGGATGACGAGCACGCCCCACGGGCCCGAGTCGCCCGGGATCGCGATCGCGATCTCCGACACTCCGGCCAGGACGTCGCCGAATCCGCCGTGGCCGTCGCCCTCGACCGGGCCCGGTTCGCCCGCTGCCGCCCGATCCACGGCCGACCCGAGCACCCCGTACGAGCGCGGAAGATCCGGCAGCCGATTGGTCGGCGCCGCGGCGCGCGGGACGAAGCGCTCGCCGCGGAGCTCGTAGATGGCGGTCGATTGGAAACCGCCGCGCCGGCGGATGATCAGCATCGCCTCGCGCAGGACCTCATCGAGGGTCTCCGGGTCAGCCGCGATCCGGCCGAGGGCCGAGACGGTCGCGAGATCGGCCCGCCGACGGAGGCGATCGTCGTCGGTCGCCGCGCCCGACGCGATCGATGCGTCCAACGTCCGTTCGTGCGGCCCACCGCCGCGACGGAGGTGGCCCGAATGCCCGAATGGCCCTGAGCCGACCTCGGGGGTGTTCTCCGCCGCCGCCAGGAACCGCTGCAGATCGCCGAGCCGATAGCGGCGGTCCCCGCGCGGGTTGATCCGGTAGTAGCGCAGCCGGCCCGCGTCGCTCCAGGCCCGGACCGTGTTCGGATGCACGCCGAGGAGGCGGGCAGCCTTGGTCACCGAGAGGGTGGCATCGATCGGACGGGTTGGAAGCGCGCTCGGCACGGGTCGCTCATGGGAGGAAATGTCAAGTCGACGGCCGCAGCCTACCAAGCTCACAGTTCTTGCCAATAGGACGAAAGTCCCGGTGCTTCGATCTGCGCCCGCGGAGGCTGCCGAAGAGCCGGTCTGTCTGCCTCAGCCGCTTGTCGTTCTGACGCGCGATCCGGGCTCGATCGACCCGCGTCCGGTCGTTCGCCGAACGCGCCCTCGACCCGACGTTCGGCGACGAGGATCGGGCCCGGTCGGCGTTCTGAGTCGAGGACATCACGGCCCACGCCTTCACGCTCGAGCGGATCGATCGCTGGCTGGAGGCGGCCGACCGCGCCGGGCCGCTCGCGTCCGGCTGAGGGCGACGGGCTGAGGGACACGGGCCACCGGAGATGCCCGCGAACGGCTCAGCGCCGGGAGCGGTCTCCCCCGGCTCCGCGGTCGCGGCGACCCGGGAGGGGCTGTTGCGGGGCCGCGGACTTGGGCGTCGTGAGGCGGACGTAGATGGTCGTGCTGACGATCGCCCCGATCGCGATCAGGACGACCACGACGATGGCGAGACCGGGCGTCCCGACGAGCCCGGGTCCCTGGCCGTTGCTGCGTGGATCGCCGCCGGTGGCGGCGCTCGGCTCGGCTGTTGCCGCGAGCGCGGAGCTGACCCAACCCGCTGCGCCGGGGATCACCGTCACGATCGCCGGCAGCAGGGCGGTCACGGCGGCCCAGGCGAAGGCGCCGACGATCAGGATCGCCCCGGCTCCGAGCAACCCGGCCGCGAGCCGCGTTCGACCGGCGTCGCCGCCCGCCAGGATCCGCATTGCCTCCGGCGGTTCGAGGACGGTCAGGATCAACGGCCGGCCCCGGCCGGCGGTCATCCGCGCCGTCGCGCCGGCCGGTCCGGGCGTTGCCGCTCGCGACGGATCGCTGCCAGGCGACGGATCGTCGGCAGGCGACGGATCGTCGGCGGGCGACGGATCGACGACGGCCGGCCCCTCGGCAAATGCGACCGGATAGCCGATCACGATCGCGTGCTCGACCGAGGACAGTTGGTCGATCCGGGCGCGCACCGGCGTATCCGCGGCGATGCCGTCCGGAGCGCGATCGGGCAGGTCGGCGGCCCGTCCGACCGATTCGCGCGGAACGACGATCAGCCCGGCGTCGAGGGCGTCGACGTCGACCGCGATCGAGTCGAGCCCTTCGTTCACGGTGAACGGCACGGACTGGCGGTGGTCCTCGAACGGCCGCCAGGTGCGCCCGTTGCGGGTCTCGAGGCGGACCCGGCGGAAGACGAGCGGGCGATGGTCGGCGTCCTCGAACTCGTCGTCGGCGTCGATCCGGCCGGCGACCCGGACATAGGCCTTGCGGCCTGCCGCGGCGATGGCGTTGGCCTCGGCGACCGTGACCGTCGGCGCCGTGGCGAGGAGCCGCCCGATCCGGTACGCGGCGCCGAACGTGCGCAGGATCAGGCCGCCGGCGACGAGGGCGACCAGACCCGCGGCACCGATCACGAGGGGAGTCACGGCCCGGATGATAGCCGCCCGACGCGGCCCGGCCGTCCAGCGTCTGCCCGGCCGCCGCACGACGGGCACGGAAAGACCCGAAGGAACCTACTCGCGGCGTGGACGTTGATGCGATCGCTGCCGTTAGCCTGCGTTCAGCCCCTCCGGGCTGCCGTCAACGCTAGCGGTCGGCCCGTCGGCCGGTCAATGCGGTTGTCCACCAAGTTCCGGGCGGAATGGTCGGGTTGTCCACCGCCGATCCCCAATCCGAAGCCTGGTCAGATGGCCTCGTGGCCGTCGGTCGCGCGGCCGGTGGCGGGATCGATCGCGGTCACCAACCCCGTGTAGCTCGTCAGGACGAGTCGTCCGCCGATCAGCGCGGCCTCGGACACCACGTCGCTATGGGCGATCCGCCAGCCGACCGTCCCGTCGGGCTCGATCGCGAAGGTCTCGATCTCCGACTGGACGAGGAGGTGGGCGAGCCGCGGCGAGCCGATGACCGCGATCAACGGCGAGGCCGAGCGATGCGACCAGCGGAGCGCACCCGTCCGACTCTCGAAGCCGTACGTGTGGAAGCCGTACTTGACGACGAACAGGCTTTCGACGTCCCAGACGAGACCGGCCGGCACGTCCTGAATCGTCGATGCCATGCGGACGGTCCAGGCCCCGGCCGGTCCGTCGATCCGGAGCTCCGCCCGGCAGAGCTGCTCGAAGTCGCGGGAGACGAGCGGTCCGAGATCCTCGAGGGAGCCACCCGCCTCCGACAGGGCGAAGACTGCGGCACCCTGGCCGCTGCCGGCCCAGCGCCAGCGCGCCCGCAGGCCGCCGGGGTAGCCGATCGTCGCGTCACGTGGGGGAGAAGCCGCGCCTCCGACCCCGCCACCTTCGCTCGACCGGCCCGCCGTCACGCCCCCGCGTTCGAGGCGGTCGCGCCGCCGCCGACGAGGCCGACGCCGCTCGACCCATCGTGCTCGCGCTGACCCTGGGCCTCGGCCTCGAGGTCCGCGGCGCGTCGCTCCTCGGTGAACGGGGCGACCATCGCATTGGCGAGGATCCGGAGCGTGCCCGGCGGGACCGGAAAGACCGCGGTCGCGGTGCCGGCAGCGGCCCACACGACCTGGAAACGCCCGAGATCGGGATCCATCACGGTCCGGACGGAACGGGTATGGCCGAACGGTGGGATCCCGCCGATGACGAACCCGGTCAGCTCCTGCGCCTCGCGGGCCGTCGCCCGGCGGATGTCGCGCTCGCCGGTGACGGCCGCCAGGCGGGCGAGGTCGACCCGGTTCGGGCCGGACACGAGACAGATGATCGGCTCGAGCGATCCGTCCTCCGCGGGGGCGACGAAGACCAGCGATTTGACGATCTGGCCGATCTCGGCCTCGACGGTCGCTGCTGCGTCCGCAGCCGTGTGCGTGGATTCGTCGAACACGCGGATATCGAGGTCGACGCCCTTGCGGGCCGCGGCGTCGCGGACCTTCTGGATTCCAGCAGGTTCGATGGTCTCGGGCACGGCCGGAGTCTACGGCATCGGGCTCGGTGCCGGGAATGACAGGCGGGGCGGTCGCCCGGCCCCGTCCCTTGCTCGCTGCTCGCCCCCCTGTCGATATGCCGGACCGGCTCGGCAGCCGGGACCGGCTCGCGATCGGACCGGCCCGGCATTCCGGGACCCGGTGGTGGCACGCGGACCACGGCGCCGATCCGCCGAGGCGCGCTAGCATCGAACCCGTGGAGGCGATCCTCTTCGACTGGGACGGCACCCTCGTCGACTCGCTCGGCGCCTTCCATCGCGCGAACACGAGTGTGATGGAGGCGTTCGGGCTGCCCTTCGACGTCGCGCAGTACCGGATCCACTACACCCCGGACTGGCGCGAGATGTATCGCCGGCTCGGCGTTCCGCACGATCGGCTCGACGAGGCCAACGTGCTCTGGGAGGCGACGTTCGCCGACGACGGGGACAAGGTGATCCCGTTCCCGGGCACCCTTCTGGCACTCGAGCGATTGCGCGACGCCGGAGCCGTCCTCGGGATCGTGACCGCCGGGCACCGCGACGTGGTGGAGCCGCAGCTCACCCGAACCGGTCTGGGGGAGCTCCTGAGCGTCCGCGTCTTCGGTGACGACCTCGCGGTTCACAAGCCTGATCCCGCGCCGCTGCGCCTGGCCCTCCGCCTGGCCGGCGACGGGCACCGCGCGGAGACCTCGATCTACGTCGGAGACGCGCCGACCGACATGCAGATGGCCGTCGCGGTCGGTGCCCGTCCGGTCGGGATCGAGTCGGTCCTGGGCGACCCCGCGGAGCTGCGCGCGGCCGGCGCGGTCGAGCTCGCCCCGTCCGTGGCGGCGTGGGCCGAACGCCACCTCGCGGCAGTCGGCCGCGGTCGGACGGCGGGCTGACGACGTGACGCCCGCGACGTCCGGCCATGCACTCGTCCTCGCCGACGGCTCCGTGCCCGCGGTGGCGCAACTCGATGAGATGTGGCTGGGCTGGTCCGACGGGCTCGACCTCGTGATCGCGGCCGACGGCGGCGCGCGCCATGCCGCCGGACTCGGCCGCCCGATCGATCTGTGGGTCGGTGACGGCGACTCCCTTGGCGAGGACGAGATCACGGCGCTCGCCGTCGCGGGTATCCCCATCCGGCGCTCGCCGGTCGACAAGGATGAATCCGACACCGAGCTGGCTGTCCTCGCGGCGCTCGACGCCGGCGCGCGGCGCGTCACGATCCTCGGCGCCCTCGGCGGCGAGCGCGTCGATCACGGCCTTGCGAACGTCTGGCTGCTCGGCCACCCGCGCCTCGCCGGCTGCGACGTCCGTCTCATCGATGCCACGGTCCGGATCCGGCTCGTCGGTCCTGGCCTGGCCGATCTCGGCGGCCGGATCGGTGACCTCGTGTCGCTCCTGCCGTTCGGTGGCGACGCCGCCGGCCTGACCACCGAAGGTCTCCGCTACCCGCTCCGCGACGAGCCGTTGCCGAGCGGCCCGTCCCGTGGCCTGTCGAACGTCCGCGACGCGAGCCAGGCTTCGCTGGCGGTTGGATCCGGCCGAATCCTCGTCCTCGAGACCCCTGCTACGCTCTCGCGATGAGCATGCCCGAAGCCGGTGATCCCGCTCCCGAGATCGCCCTTCCCGACGAGACCGGCACGGTCCACCGCCTGTCCGAGCAGGGCGGGCGCTGGACGATCGTGTACTTCTATCCGAAGGACGACACCCCCGGCTGCACGGTCGAGGCCTGCGAGTTTCGCGACGCCATCGAGACGATTCACGAGCGCGGTGCCGACGTGTGGGGGATCAGCCCGCAGGGCGCCCGGAGCAAGAAGGCCTTCCGCGAGAAGTTCGGTCTCCCGTTCCTCCTCCTCGCTGACGAGGATCACGCGGTAGCCGAGGCCTACGGCTCGTGGGTCGAGAAGATGAACTACGGCAAGAGCTTCATGGGCGTCGCCCGGACGACGTTCCTCATCGACGCCGAGGGACATGTCGCGCGGACCTGGCCGAAGGTCAAGCCGGAAGGCCATGCGGCCGAGGTGATCGCGGCGCTCGATGCCGCCCGGGGCGCCGGCGCGGGCGCGGGCGCGACCCGCTGAGCAATCGCGTCGCATCCGGATCGCGTCCGCCGGGCGGCTTCGGGTCGCTCCCGACGCGGAACCCCGGGCACGAGTTGAGGCTTCGCTCGTGGGGGGAGACGAGCGAAGCCTCGGCCGCAATGATAGACCTGCCGCAACCGGCGCAACAACCGGATCACAGGGCGGAACAGCCGCGATGAACGACGCCCCCCATGCGTGGCGCCCCGACCGGTTCATGGTGATCGCGGGTCATCCCGACGACGCCGACTTCGGGCCTGCCGGAACGGCCGCCCGATGGATCGATGAAGGCTCCACTGGCTGGCTCGTGTGCTGCACGAGCGGCGATGCCGGGGGTGAGGATCCGGATGCCGATCCACTCGATCTCGCGGCACTGCGCGAGCAGGAGCAGCGCGACGCGGCGGCGGTCATCGGCTATGCGGGCGTGTCGTTCCTGCACATGCCCGACGGCGCGCTCGTCAACGACCTCGCCCTGCGCGAGCTGCTCGTTCGAGAGATCCGGACCTTCCGGCCCGACGCGGTCCTCGCCACGGACCCGACCGTGATCTTCTACCGCGGGGGTGGGATCAATCACACCGACCATCGCGAGGCAGGGCTTGCCGCCGTCGACGCGGTGTACCCCGCGGCTCGCAACCCGATGGCGTTCCCCGCCCTCGCCCGGTCGGGCCTGGCCGCCCACAGCGTCCGCCGTCTCTACCTGTTCTGGCCGACCGAGCCGAACGTCCGGATCGACATCACCGCCACCCTCGACCGCAAGATCGCCGCGCTCGCCGCCCACGCGAGCCAGATCAAGGAGCCCGATCGACTCGCGGCGCGGATCCGGGCGTGGGCCGCCGAAGAGGGCGAGCCGATCGGGGTCGCGGCCGGCGAGGCACTTCGGATGATCGTGATCGACGACGACGAGGACGAGGGCCCGGGCCTCGAAAGCGCCGCACCGGCGGAGTCGGGATCGCCGCCGACCTGAGCGGCGCGCCGGAATGCGGCTCAGGTCGCCTCGAGCAGGATCGGGCGGACCGAGCCCCACTGGTTCCAGAGCTCGGTCAGGCCGTCGGCCCGCCGGCCCAGCAGCGTCACGAGCTCGCCGAGGGTCAACCCCCCGGCTGCCCCGGCGATGTACTCGTCGGCGGCGACGCGGACGTCGCGCAGCAGGTCGCGTGTCTCGGCTTCGGTCGGCCAGCGGCGGACACGCATCGGGTCGAGACCGGCGTAGCCGACCGCCAGGGAGAGGTCGCGTTGGCTTGGCACGCGTTCGTCGACCCAATCGCCGAATCCGTCGAACCGGAACCCGAGCGACGACAGGCCGGCCGCGATGTCGCGGTTCTGGGATTGGCTGAACGGGCCCCAGAATGGGTGATCGACGGGGAAGTCGAATGCGCACGCCTCGATCGAGCGCGCGATCAGGGCCTCGACGAATCCGCCGAGCTGGGCCTGCCATTGCCGGCGTGCGTCGGGGTCGTCACCGGCCAGCCGGGCTACAGCTCGCTGCATGGCCTCGCGGTCGCCGCGGAGGATCCGCACGATCAGCGCGTCCTCGCCCGCCTGCGAGTTCATCGGCGTCGAGAAGGCGAATTCGTCCTCCGGCTCGGGCGTCGCGGCGGCGATCCGACTGGCGGCGCCAGCGGCGGCGGCGCCAGCGGCGGCCACGTCGGCGGCACCGTCATCGTCGGCCGCCGGCCGGTCTGCGGCCGCGGAGCGTGCCGTGGCCGCCTCGAGCGTCCTCGCCTCGTCACAGTCGGCGACGGCCTCCCGCGCGGCCCGGATCTCTGCCGAGCGCGCCGACGAGGCGTGCCTGGC
>DATAIW010000150.1:0-6189 GCA_036262455.1 Candidatus Limnocylindrales bacterium
TCCGGCTCGACGACGGGTCGAAGGCAGATCGCCGCCACCACGTAATACGCGGCACCGAGGAGGTACGCGGCGCGCGGCCCGGTCCCGATGCCGAAGGTGCTGTTGACGAAGTCCAGGACGAGGCCACCGGACATCACCGCGAACACCGTCGAAGAACTGGTCGCGACATTGGACAGGCCCATGTACCGACCCGACGAGGCGCGCGGGATGATGTCGGTGATCAGGGCCCAGTCCACGGCCAGGAAGGTCCCGGCCGATGCTCCGAACAGGAACGCGCCGACGAAGAGGAGCGGAATCGACGGGGCCAGCGCCGCGATGAGCAGCCCGGACCCGCCCACGGCACAGCTCGCGTAGATGACGGGCTTGCGTCCGATGCGGTCGGAGATCCGGGCGCTCGGGATGATCGCCAGGAGGTTGGCGATCACGACGATGACCAGCAGCAACGTGTTCGTTCCGTTCGCGGCTTCCTGCGACTGGACGTGGGTCTGCTTCAGGTAGGTGATCACGAGATTCACGAGCATCGCGCCGCCCATCAGGAAGAACAGGCGCGACACGACGAGCCAGACATAGGAGCGTTCGCGGAGGATGTCCGTGCCCCAGGCCGTTCCAGCGATCGTGACCCACGATCGACCGGCTCGATCGAGCGGCGACGGGCCCGGGCTCACCCGCACCACGACGGCCACCATCGTGACCAGCTCGACGACCGCGACCGCGGCGATGGCGAACTCCATCCGGTGAAACCCGACCGCGATCGTCACCAGCAGGAACCCGGTGACATTGCCCAGGATCTGCATCATGCCGACGAGCGCGCTTGCCATGCCGACCTGGCGCTCGGAGATGAGATCAGGAACGTAGCCCTGGAACGGGCCGCGGGCGATGTTCGTGCTGATCGCCAGGAATGACGCGAAGACCCCAAGGATCAGCACGTTGTTGGCCGTCGCAATGCCGGCAAGGAAGACGAGGTCGAGCAACGAACCGAACACGATGTACGGCTTCCGACGACCCCACCGGCTGGAGGTGTAGTCGCTGATTGCCCCGACGGTCGGCTGGATCAGGATCGACAGGACCGCGACCGGGATCGAGAGGAAGAAGAGGAAGCGCCCGACCTCCAGCGGCTGGGCGAACCCGTCGTAGTTCAGGCGGTTCTGGGTGAAGACGCCAACCGCGCCATCGATCGCCGTCAGGCCGAGCCAGTAGAGCGAGATCCTGGCAAGGTGGCCGAGCGGAAGGTCGGTCCTGGGCCGCCGGCCCGCCTCCGTGTCCTCGGTCGATGAACCAAGCGCATCCCGCGCCATCTCTGCCACGTTCCACCCTCCGCTCCCCCGAGCGTGCCTCCAAGTCAAGCCTACGACGCCGGGCCGAGCCGATTGTTGCGTTGTCTCGATCAGCCGGCGAGCGGTGCGCCAGTCGGGTCGAGCGTGACGGCGATGCCGGGCCGTACGAGCCGTCGCTCCGTGGCGCCCGGCGCCGCGAGCTGGAAGAGCGACCGATCGATCGAGTAGAGCGCGGTCGAGACGACTCCGATCCGCCCGAGCCGGAAGGAGAAGGCCGGATTCTCGGTGTTGCCGGCATAGTGGGCGACCGTGCCGTCGATCGTGATCACCGCGAGGTTGGCCTGCCCGCCGAAGGTCGCGTGGAGCGAGCGGAGCGCGGCGGCCGGGCTCGGGCATGTATCCCAGGCGTCCTCCAGCCAGCGCGCCCCGACTTCACTGTCGGCCCGGCCCGCGATCCGGGATTCGGCCTGGTAGCGGCGGCGCGACTCGCGCACATCGCGAAGGTCGCCGTTGTGGCTGAAGGCGAACCGCCGGCCCGGGTCGAAGAAGGGCTGGGTGTCGGCAAGCTGGAGGGTCGAGAGCTTCGATGGGCGGCGGAGATGGATGAGCGCGCTCGTCGTCTCGACGGCACCGAGGTCCGACGCGAGCGGGTCGTCGCGGAATGCGCGGACGTCGCGGTGGGTATCGATCCGGCGCTCGGAGGCCAGCCAGGCCGCTCCCCAGCCGAAGCCAGCCATGCCGTACCGCTCGAGCCGCTCGGCAAGAGGCCACAGCTCGTCGAGCCGGAACGGCTCGCTGGCTCGGGCGACGAAGTGCTCGCACATCGGCGGCGATGATACGCGTCGACGGCGAGGCCGTCGGTTGGATGCGTGAACGTTCCGCGGCCACCGGTCGTCAGGTGCAGATGAGGATGGATGGACCGCTTGGAGCCCTGGCGATCCCGATCGGCCGCGGCCGAGTGACGGCCGAGACCGCGTCCTTTGCCGCGCTCGTGGAAGGCCAGCTCGATCGCGCCTTCCGACTCGCGACGGTGATCCTCGGCAGTGCGATCGAAGCCGAGGACGCGGTCGCCGACGCGGCGCTTGCGGCGTGGCGGTCGCGCGGGGACCTGCGCAAGACCGATCGGTTCGAAGCGTGGTTCGGGCGGATCCTCGTCAACGTCTGTCGCGATCGGCTCCGGTCGCGGCGGCGCCGTCCGGTCACGGAGATGCCCGCCTCGGAGATCGGCGGCGGCAGGCTGACCGAGGCTGCCGACTTTCGCGACGGCGTTCATGCCCGCGACGCGATGAGCCGGGCATTCGAGACGCTCGAACCGGACGAGCGGATCGTCCTCGTCCTGCGCTTCTGGCACGACCTGACGGTCGAGGCGATCGCGGACCGCGTCGGGATCCCGGCGGGCACCGTCAAGTCCCGACTGCACCACGCGACCGCCCGGTTGCGGGCGGCCCTCGCGGCGATGGAGGTCGAACGATGATCGACGACGCGACCTTCGAGCGGGACCTCCGGGCGATGCTGGCGGCACGGGATCCGGGGCCGGCGCCCGCGACCTTGGTGACGATCGTCCGGTTCCGGCTCGAGACGGATCGCCGGCCTCGACGTCTCGCGTCGGTCGGCCGCTGGGCCGGGACGGCCGCTGCGGTCGGCGCGGTTGCCGCCGTGCTGATCCTCGCCGTCGTCGTGGCCCGACCGATCTCCATCAGCCCCGGTTCGACGCCCCTTCCGACGCCGACCGAGCCGTACGCGATCCAGCCCGGCGACGGCGTGGTCACCGGCGAATATCTGCCGGTCGCCCAGGCCCTCGTCGGGCTGATCGTCCTTGGAGGCCTCGCTGTTACGTTCGCCAGCAGGAGGATCCGATCGCGGCGCATCGCCGCGGCGCTGGGCATGTTGATCGTCGCCTTCATCGCCACGACGATCGGATCGTCGAATGCGGTCGCGTTCGCGACCGGGGTGTACGGCTTCGATCCGGGAATCAACCCGGCCGGTTCCAGCACGGGAATGGTCGTCGACGTCGAGGGCGACCAGCCGTTCACCCTGTACTTGACGGTGACGAACACGTCCCGGCTTCCGCTCGAGATCCTGGGCCTGGCCGATGACTCGGTCCGGGATCAGCGTCTGCCGCGGCTCGTCGGCATGGGCGTGCTGTCCGACACATCGATCGAGCTCTCGTCGGCGCCTCGGCTTCCGTTCCGACCCACGACCCTCGGATCCGGCGAGTCGATCGACCTCGCCATCCTGGCCATGTCGGGCTCGTGCGCCGTGCACCCGACCCCGGTCGGTGGATCAGCTGTGGTCGCGCCGACCGTTGTTGCATTCGGGTTCCGGGAGGTCGGGATCGTGTACGAACAGCTGACGATCCGCCATTGGGCGTCGGTCACCCTCCCCGAAACCGTCGAGATCGCCTGGCCGGACGGGCCGTGCCCGTGAGGCGTCCGAGGGTCAGGTCGCGCGGATGGTGTGGCGGATCGTCTTCTCGTACTCGGGGAAGTACCGCGCGATATCGAGCAGGTCGAACGAGCGCAGGATCGACCGCGGCGACTCGCGCTCGAGGAGGAATGCGAACGACGCCTTGACGAGCGCCGTTGGGTCGGAGGCATCCGGCGCGAGGCGTTCGAGGTCGGACAGGCGCACCCGAACCTGATGGGTCGAGACCGGGACTCCGTCCTCGCGGAGCGTCACCGTGCACGACCAGCCGTCCGAGCGATGGTCTTCACATCGGACGACGATCACGGTCATCGACCTCTCCGTTCCTGGCCTGACAAGTCGGGCACCAGTACGTCGTCCGCGCGACCCCGCTGTCCCGCGCTGCCGACCTGACGAGCGTGCCACAGCGACGGCACGGTCGACCAGCCCGACGGTACACCCCCATCGGTGACCTGTCCGTGGGGAGATCGACGCTCCGTCGGAGCAGGTCGCGGGCCGTCGCGACCAGCCGGTCGAGGGTCGGGTCATCGAGCTCGGCAACCGTCGCCCATGGATCGACTCCCTCGTGGAACAGAGTCTCGTTGCGCCAGATGTTCCCGATCCCGGCAACGGCCCGCTGATCCAGGAGCGCCGCCGAGATCGTGAATGCCGCGCGGGCGGGGTCGCGCAGGCGGCGGCGCGCCTCGGCGGCCGCGTCGGCACTCCAGTCGGCGTCGAGGAGATCCGGGCCCAGGCGGGCCAGCGTCGGGTGGATCGCCTCGGCCCGCGTCTCGAAAAGCTCGACGACCGGCGCGTCGAAGCACACGGCGACAGCGCCCGGGACCTCGAGGACGAGCCGGGCCCGGGCGGCGGGGCGACGCCACGGTTCGCCGGGTCGGTAGCGGTGCCAGGACCCGGTCATCCGGAGGTGGGTTCGCAGCTCGAGGCCGTTGTCGAATCGGATCAGCAGGTTCTTGCCGACCGCCTCGACGCTCGTGATCGACGCACCGACGATCCGCGAGACCTGGGGGCCACCGGCGCGGACACGGGCCGCCGTGACCGCCCGACCGACGAGGTGCGGCGCGAGTCCCATCGCCGTTCGCTGGAGGGTGTCGCCCTCGGGCATCGACGGGCCGTCAGTGCTGCGGGCCGGGGAGCTGGCCGGCGCCACGGCGACCGGGCGACGCTCCGGAGCGGCCGGTCGCGGCGCGATCGACGGCCCGGCGCAGGACGACACCGCGATAGCCCGGGACGAAGCCGGCACCGACAAGTCGGTCGCGGAACGGGGACGACCCGACCGCCTCACCGTCGACCTTCGTGATCACGAGCTCGCGCGTCCGACCGTCGTCGACGAGCGCGGCGAGCGCCCGCGCCGCCGTCTCGCCGACCTCGGGATCGTCGGCCGCTGGCAGGACCTGGATCGAGCCGCCGCCGCGGTCGAGGTAGAGGGCGGCAACGCCGTCGACCAGGATCACGTAGGCTCCAGCCGCGCGCTGCAGTGCGCGTCGATCATCCTCGCCGCGCCGCGGCCAGGCGATCGCGGCGCCGTACGGGTTGGCCGGATCCGCGGCGGCGAGGAGATGGACCGATCGATCTGCGGCGTCGCGGCCCGGATCGCGCACGGAGCGCAACCGCTCGATCGCCCCCGCGAGCGCGAACTGGGCGGCCCCGAGGCCGTCGATGAAGTAACCGCGCCGGATCCGCCCGGCATCCTCGAGGGCCCGCAGGATGGGATAGACCGCCGAGAACCCGCCGTCGATCGCCTCGCCCGCGACCGCCTCGCGGGTCACGATCCCGTGCCGATCGAGGATGGCCAGCGTCGTCGCGTGGAGCCGCTCGGTCGGCGAACCGGCCGGCGGCGCGACGAGCGACCAGCGGCCGGCCGCCTCGGGCGGACCCAGCGACGTCAACCGACCGGGGCGGCGGCTCCGGTCGTGCGCCGTCCGCTTCCAACGGAGAGCCCGGAGCGGGGCGAACGTGTCATTCGTGACCTCGCCGGCCCAGACCAGGTCCCAGAGCGCATCGAGGACCTCGCGGTCGGATCCGCCCCCCGCCGCGGCGAACAGCTCACGGTAGAAGGAGGCGCCTCGGGCGGCGAGGTGCTCGCGGATCTTCTCGTGCCGCAGATCGGCCGGCCGGGCATCCGCGTCCACGGGCCCGGACGGGCGGAGCAGCTCACGACCCGGCCGGACGAGGACGATCCGGCCGTCGTCGCGACCGAGGCTCCCCCGCCCCGCCCAGGTCACCTCGCCCAGGGCACCCAGCTCGTCGAGGAGGCGCGGCTGGTAGCCCGGGACGCGGGCCGGCAGGATGTCGCGTTCGAGGACCGATGCGGGCAGCGCCACGCCGGCGAGCTGGTCGATCACCTCGGCGAGGCGCTCCAGAGCCGCGTTCTGGCGGAGTGGCGGCGGCGCAGCCCCGACCGCGTTCACGCCGTGCCAGGCCGGCAGGAACCGGGCGAAGGCGGCGGGGTCGACCGGCTCGACCTCCTTGCGGAGGCGGGCCAGGGAGC
>DATAIW010000151.1:0-4000 GCA_036262455.1 Candidatus Limnocylindrales bacterium
CATCACGGAAGGCGCCACGGATCGCCGTCGCCAGCGGCCGACCGGTCGCCGCGGTCGTGAGCCGGCGGATCATCGCGAGCGCGGCGGCGACCTCCGGCCGGTCGTAGAACCGGACGCCGCGGACCTGGTAGGCGATCCCGGCGCGCGTCAGGGCCTCCTCGATCGGGGCCATCTGGGCGTTCATCCGGACGAGGATGGCAACCTCGGCGGCCTCGACCCGGTCCGCTCCGCCGCCCGCCAGCAGGCCGCGGATCGTGCGGGTCATCGCTGCCAGCTCCATCGCCCCGTCGGGGTAGCCCTCGATCGTCGGCGGAGATCCATCGGGACGAGTCGCCGTCAACGCCTTCGATCGGCCCTCGGCAGTCAGGAGGCGGTTGGCGAGACCCAGGATCTGCGGGGTCGAGCGGTAGTTCTCCGTCAGGGCGACGACTCTGGCGCCGGCGTGCCGGGCGGCGAACCCGGTCAGGTAGGCAGAGGTCGCACCGGTGAACGTGTAGATCGTCTGGTCCTCGTCACCGACGACGCAGATGTCGTCGCGGTCGCCCGCCCACAGCTCGAGAAGGCGTTGCTGGTGGGGGTTCGTGTCCTGGTATTCGTCGACGCTGAACCACGACTTCCGGGCGCGGACGATCCCGGCCGCCTCGACGTCGGTCTCGAGGAGGCTGATCGTCCTGGCAAGGAGATCGTCGAAGTCGATCCGGCCGTCGCGCGTCTTGGCCCGTTCGTAGTCGGCGAAGACGCGAGCCATCAGGTCGGCCCGGATCGGCGGCTCGCGGGTCCCGAGGCCAGCCTCGTACGCCGCCGGTTCGATTCCGCGCGACTTCGCCCACTCGATCTCGGTCGCGAGGTCGCGGATCGGGGTGAACTTCCAGGGCGGAGGCAGACCCCGGGCAGCCCGCACCAGGAGCGGGATCTTCGAGTCGAGGAGGGCAGGCAGGGGCGTCCCATCGTGTCTTGACGGCCAGAAGAACCGGAGCTGCGACAGCGCATGAGCGTGGAACGTCCGGGCAACGACCGCCGGCAGACCGAGCCCAGCCAGCCGCTCGACCATCTCGCGGGCGGCCTTGTCGGTGAACGTCACAACGAGGGCCTGGTCGGCCGGGACGACGTCGGTCGCGATCGCGTACGCCGTCCTTCGGCTGATCACCCGGGTCTTGCCCGTCCCCGCACCGGCGACGATCGCGACCGGGCCGCGCGTGGCGGTGACAGCTTCTCGCTGGGCCGCGTTCAGGTCCTCGAGCAGCCCGTCGGCGTCGGCCCGCGGTGCGATGGCCACGTCCGACCCCCGATCAGCCCTCGCTCGCGTCGGGCCCGCTGCCCGTCGCCGGCGAGGGCGGCGCGGCCGGCGGTGGCGCGGCCGGCGGGGGAGCCGCGACGGGCTCGAGATCGATGGTCCGGACCTGACGCGTCCGACCCGCCTCGGTCCTGACGACCGCCGATGGGATCGCCCCGGTCGTGAGCTTCTCGATCAACGCGAGCTCGCCCGAGTACAGACCAGTGCCGTTGATCCGGACCCGATCGCCGACCTTCAGGCCGGCCCGTCCGGTGCTCGCCGACAGGTTGATCGAGGCGACCGTCGGCCGCACGTACGGCTCGCCAATCGGGGGACCGCCCGGACCTCCCGGCTCGCCCGGTCGTGGCGGGCGTGTGGCGTTGCGGGGCGGTGGGTAGACGGTCCGGCGCTTGCGTGGCGGCACTGGCTGAGCGGTCCTCCTGGTTCGGTGACGGGCGGCGATCGGTGGCGCCACAGGACGCGGCGTTCGATCCGTTCAGGTGCAGCATGCCACACCGCGATCACCCGGCCATTGGTCGGACCCCCGAACCGCCTGCACGCTGGCTCATCGGCCGATCATCCGCCAGCCGGCTCGAGCGTGGTCGAGGGCGGTCGATCTCGGACGGGATCGCCCGGTCGCTACGCCTCGGCCGCCGCCAAGAACCACGGCAGCAGGGTTGCCCAGCCGCCATGGTTGCGGTCGCGCCACGTCTCGCCCCCGGCACCGAGGGCCTCCCAGCCGCGATGCTCGATCTCGACCCGTGTGCTCCCCTCCCCCGCGGCGACGAACCGGATCTCGACCTCGGTCGCGTCCGCGCGGTCGCGTCGGAGGTGCCACAGGTAGCCGAACCGGGCGGGCGGATCCCAGATCGTGACCTCGCCCCAATCGTGCTCGATCCCGCCCGGCGACCGCTCGAAGATCCGGCCGCCCGGCCGTGGCTCGAGGACGACGGTCAGGTCGTCGGTCCCGCCGACCGTGTGGTCGGCGGGCCACCATCGATCGATGTCGGCCGTCCAGACATCGAACGCGTGGTCCGGCGGGCAGGCAACCTCGAACGCGAGGCGGATGGGCTCGATCATCGGGCTATCGGACCGGCCGTCGGCCGGTCGCGCCGGGTCCAGCGTCATCGGATCGGGCGTTCTCGGCGACCAGCCGGAACCGCGTCGCGGCATCGCCCCAGACCCGATCGAGATAGGCCCGGACGGCCTCGAGGCCCTGGTCGTGGAGGCGATAGAGGCGGCGCGTCCCGCGCGGTTCCTCGACGACCAGTCCGGCGGCTTTCAGGAGGCGCAGGTGGCGCGACACGGCCGGTCGGCTGATCGGCAATACCCTCGCGAGGTCGCCGACGGAGCAGCCATCCGGCAAGCCCGCCCCGAGCAGCTCCACGATCGCGCGCCGGTTCGGGTCGCCGAGCGCCTCGAACGGATCACCCGCCGGCCCGGCAGCCTCCATCGGTCGCGCGGCTGCGCGCCGGTCGGTCATCGACTCACGTCGCCCGGACCCGGTTGTTCTTCGCATCGTGGGTCAGCTCGACGAGCCCGAGCGCCTCGAGCAGCGGCGGCATGTACACCCCGAACCGGCCGCGATAGCCCTTCCTGAGGCCGTACCAGCCGCCCCGCGGGTTGGATTCGGAGCGACCCCAGGCCTCGACCGAGCCGTCGGGCGCGGGCTTCTGCTCGTCGGCGCCGCCGAGCGGCATCCAGTCGCCGTGGGCCTCGAGCATCGCGTGGAGCTCGTCGATCGCCCGGGCGTCATAGGTCAGCTTCGTCGAGCCGACCATGCAGACGATCTGGGGCGGGTCCGCGGCGTCGTCGCGATACATCGTGTAGTCGGACGTGCCCGGAGCCGTCTTCAGGACCCATGGATCGGCCTTCGTGCCGCTGCCGTTCGCCATCGTGGATCTCCCTCGCAGACTCGGACGGGCCGATCGAATCGCGCATCGCGCCGTCGGTAATCAGATGGTTACCGTAACCGATCGGTCACCGATGCCGCAAGGCCGGGATCGATGCCGACCGACCGGGCCGGGTTCCGCTCCGACGGTCTAGGATGCAACGAATGACCGAGCCGTCCGCCGTCGCCGCCGACCTCGTCGTCGAGGACAACCCCGACGAAAGCCGCTTCGAAGCCTGGCTCGGCGACCGGATGGTCGGGATCGCCGAGTACGAGCTGCCCGACGAGACGGGGCCGATCGTGTTCGTCCACACCGAGGTCCTGCCCGGTGCGGAAGGCATGGGCGTCGGGCGCGGGCTGGCCCGCGGGGCGCTCGACGACGTCCGGCGCCGCGGGCTCCGCCTCGTCGCCGAATGCGAGTTCATCGCCGGCTTCCTGAAGCGCCATCCCGAGGATCGCGACCTCGTCGCCGACTGACGGACCGACGCGTCGCGGTCGCCTACCCGCCGCGCGTCCGACCGAGCCAGGCCACGAGCGGCAGCAGCAAGATCGGGATCTCGAGGGCCGAGTAGAGCAGGCCGCCGCCGCGCGAGTTCAGGACGGACGCGACCCAGTCCGCCCAGAGCGCACCGAATGGCAGGCAGATGGCGACGACCAAAGCCAGCCCCACCCACCACGACCTCCGCCGGACCCCGAACAAGGCGAACGGCGCGAGCGACGGCTTGAGCAGGACGAAGGGTGCGGCGAACCGCGAACGGCCGATGACCGCCACGGCCATCGCCGCCATCGACCAGATGACCGGGTTGCCCGTCCAGATCTTGAGCAGCGTCGTCGGG
>DATAIW010000152.1:0-1737 GCA_036262455.1 Candidatus Limnocylindrales bacterium
CCGTCTGGAAGATCGCGATCAGGAGCCGCATCAGGACGTTGCTCCCGACGAGCTGCCAGCGCCGGAGCGGCGTCGCCTGGAGGCGCTTGAGGATCAGCTTCTGGCGATCGGCGACGAGCGGGATGGCGGCGAACACCCCGAGCTGCATCAGCGACATCCCGAGGATCGAGGGGACCAGGTAGGAGATGAACGTCAGGTCGTTGGTCTGGACCGGCTGGAACGTCGGCAGGACGGCCGGCGGTTGCCCGGTGGCCGCCTGGTTGACGGCCGACAGGACGAACCCGACCAGCTGGCGCGTCGCGCCGTCCGTCGCGCTCTGGCTCGGGTCCGTGTAGACGGTGACCGCGGCCGGGGCGGCCTTGGCGCCGACGGTCTCCGCATAGCCCTTCGGGACGACGATGACCGCCGACACCTCGCCCTTCTTCATCCGGGCGACGAGGTCCGCCTCGGAGCCGTCGACGAGCTTCACGCCGTCGACCGCGCCGAAAGCGGCCGACAGCGTGGCCGACGCCGGCGTGCCGTCCAGGTCGGCGAACCCGATCGTCCGCTGGTTGTTGCCGCCCGAGAAGATCGAGCCGAACAGCACGACGAAGATCAGCGGAAAGGCGAGCGTCCAGAAGAGTGCCGCCCGGTCACGGGTGAAGCTCTTGATGTTGGCGACGGTCAGCAGGAGCAGCGCGTTCATCTCGTCCCCCTCAGTCCCGCAACGCCCGACCGGTCAGGTCGAGGAACACGTCCTCGAGCGTCGCCCGCCGGACGCCGAGGTTGGCCGGCTCGACGCCGAGCTCCTCACTCGCGTCGAGGACCGCGCCGATGGTCGCCGGCACGTCCCGGGTGTAGAGGAGGACCTCGCCATTCTCGTGCTTGACCGACGAGACCCCGGCCATCGCCGCCATCCGGTCGTCGGCGAGGCCGTCGATCCGGTCGAACCGGACCGCCCGCTCCTTGAACCGCCGGCTGATCAGCTCGCCGACCGTTCCTTCCTCGAGGATGTGGCCGTGGTCCATGATCGCGAGGCGGTCGCACAGGATCTCCGCCTCCTCCATGTAGTGGGTCGTCAGCAGGACGGTCCGGCCCTCGGCTTTCAGGCCGAGGACGACCTCCCACAGCGCCCGCCGCGCGGCCGGGTCCATGCCGGTCGTCGGCTCGTCGAGGAAGACCAGCTCCGGGTCGTTGACGAGGGCGAGCGCGACCGACAGCCGCTGGCGCTGGCCGCCCGAGAGGTCCTGGGTCCGGGTCGAGCGCTTCTCGCCGAGGTCCATCATCTCGACGAGGTCGCCGGTCGGGCGGCCCTTCGGATAGAAGCTCCGGAAGAGGTCGAGGACCTCGACCACCGTCAGCTTCGGATAGAGAGCGGCCGTCTGGAGCGACACGCCGATCCGCGGCTTGAGGTCGTCGGGGTGATGGACGGCGTCGATCCCGAGGACTCGCACCTCGCCCGAATCGGGGATCCTGAGACCCTCGAGAACCTCGACGGTCGTCGTCTTGCCCGCGCCGTTCGGCCCGAGCAACCCGAACACGGTCCCCGCCGGGACCTCGAAGCTCACCCCGTCGACGGCGTGCGTCTCGCCGTATCGCTTGTGCAGGCCGGAGACGCGGATGACGGGATCCGCGGCGGTCGATGGCGTCGTCACGTCCCCGATGGTGCCATTCCCGGCCCCGATCCGCCGTCCGCATTCCCGTCCGTGGGATCGCCGTCGACGTCGAATGGGTCGAGTTCGAGCGGGTCGACGTCGA
>DATAIW010000153.1:0-3617 GCA_036262455.1 Candidatus Limnocylindrales bacterium
CCGGTGGCCGAGCCGCCACCGCCACCCGACGGAGCAGGCGTGGCGGTCGACCCGCACGCACTCAGGACCATGGCACTCGTCGCCGCGACGGCGGCCAGCTTCCGACTGAACTTCATCCGGTTCTTCCTCCTCTGGACATCCCGCTCATCTTGACGGTCGATATCCCGCGCTAGGCTACTCCCCTCCTCACGCCGCATGTGGCGAAACTGCGCTCCGTGAATGCGGTTCGACCGGAAACGCTCATGCCGAAGCCCGCTCGAGCAGGGAGTCTCGTGGCTGGAGCCAGCGGGCGGGGTCGGCAAGGAAGGGCTCGAACGCCAGCTCCGCCGCACCCAGCAGCGGTGCGTCGTCGCCGAGCGCGGACGGCGCGAGGCCGACGAGCTCGCGCGGCGCGCGCAGGGCGCGATCGTCGAGGGTCGCCCGAACCCGTCGCTCAATGAACGGATAGAGGTGCTCGAACAGGCCGCCGAAGACGACCAGACCCGGGTTGAGGATGTTGACGAGGCCGGCCAGGCCGAGCCCGAGCCAGTCGCCTGTTTCCTCGAGCGCCGCGAGTGCGACCGGATCGCCCGCGGCAGCCGCGGCGAGGAGGGCTGTCACCTCCGACCGGCCGCCATCGGTCGCGCGCCCGGCGCGGCGCAACAGGGCGCTCGCGCCAACCTCTGTCTCCCAGCAGCCGATCGAACCGCAGGCACACCGCAGTCCGGCCGGGTTGATCGGCAGGTGCCCGATCTCGCCGCCATAGCCGGCAACACCCAGCAGCGGTCGACCGTCGACGATGATCCCGCCGCCGACACCGACCTCACCGGACAGGTAGATGACGTGGTCGGCGCCGCGAGCCGCACCCCGCCGGACCTCGGCGAGGGCCCCGAGGTCGGCCTCGTTGGCAACCTCGAGGGGGACCGCCAGGCCAAGGCCCGCGGTGAGTCGCTCGCCCAGGGCGACGTCCCGCCAGCCGAGGTTCGGGGCCATCGAGACGAACCCATCCGTCCGCCGGACGACACCCGCGACGGCGACACCCACTCCGATCACAGCGCTCCGCCGACGACTCGGGACGAGGACCTGGTCGGCGAGGCCGACGAGGTCGGCAACGATCGCATCGACGGACACGTGATCGCGTGGCCGATCCACCCGGATCGAGGCCAGGACGTTGCCGCCGAGGCCGACCAGGGCGACGGCCAGCGAGTCGACGGCGATCTCCAGGGCCAGGACCACGACGCCTTCCGGCTCAGGCCGAACGAGCGGAGACGGGCGGCCCGGGTTGCCGAGGGGAACGGCGCGCTCCTCACCGACGAGCCCCGCCTTCGTCAATTCGCCGATGAGGCCGCGGATCGCGCTCCGGGTCAGGCCGGTCCGGGCGACGAGCTCGGAGCGGGACTGCGGACCGCGCGAATGCAGCTCGCCGACGATCGCGCTGAGGTTGGCGCGCCGGACCGTCTCACTGCGCTGGCCGATCGGAACCCGTCGGACCGTCACCTGATTTGTGATCCTCTTGCCCAAATGTTTGTGATACCTTGTTACATGACCCGTTGCCCTGTCAAGCGCGCCGAGCGCGCCGGAGTCGGGACGGCCATCCGCCCCCATCGATGAAGAGGCGCTCCTGCGGATGACCCGGTTGCAGTGGGGAATCATCGGGCCCGGGCGGATCGCCCCGCGCGTGGCACGGGCGCTGGTCGACAACCCACGCGGCGAGCTGCGCGCGGTCGCCAGCCGCGACCTCGAGCGAGCCCGTGGGTTCGCGAACGCGCACGGGGCGGCAGTGGCCCACGGCTCGTACGCGGATCTGATCGCCGACCCGGCGATCGACGTGGTCTACATCGCCCTGCCGAACCACCTCCACGCCGAGTGGTCGATCCGGGCGCTCGATGCCGGCAAGCACGTCCTCTGCGAGAAGCCGGTGGCCCTGACCGTCGCCGACGTCGACGAGATCGCGGCGGCGGCCGCACGGAACGGACGGATCGCGGTCGAGGGGTTCATGTACCTCCATCATCCGCAGACGCTGGCCGCGCTCGATATCGTCGCCTCCGGGGCGCTCGGGCCGCTGCAGTTGATCGCCGCCTCGTTCGCCTTCCTCCTGACGGCCCCCGACGACCCGCGCCTCGACCCCGCGATGGGTGGCGGCTCGCTCTGGGACGTCGGCTGCTATCCGGTGAGCATCGCCCGACGGATCGCCGGCCGCGAGCCGGACGGGATCGCCGGGTTCGCCCGGTTCGACGAGCGCGGCGTCGACCGGACCTTCGTCGGCCAGCTCCGGTTCAAGGGTGGACTGCTCGCCTCGTTCGACAGTGGCTTCGCCTCGCCCGACCGGGAGCGGGTGGAAGTCGTCGGGGGGGCCGCGATCCTGGTCATCGAGCATCCGTTCCTGCCGGAACCGTACGGGCCGCCGCCGGTCGTGACCGTCACCCGCGACGGCGTCGCGTCCGCGCTCGGTGTCGCGTCCGTCGACGAGTACCGAGCGGAAGTCGACGATCTCCACGCGGCGATCCTCGACGGCACGCGACCACGGGTCGACCTGGCCTTCAGCCGGGGTAGCATCGCGACACTCGTGGAACTCGATCGAGTCGCCCGGATCGGAGAGGGGTCGGGCGGCTGACCGGTTACGGCGAGAGCGGGCCGTGGGGGGCGAACGCGCCCGGCAACTGGAGGATCTCGATGTCGAGGGTCGGATGGAGGGGGCTCGCTGTCGTCGTGGCGATCGTCGTCGCTGCGGGCACGTTCGGCACCCTCGCCGTGGACCGCGTGACGACGGCGGATCGCTGTCCGCCAACGACGGCCCACGCTGACTGGTCCGTCGCACGTCGCTGGGACGAGGCGCTCCTCGACGCGATCCGGCGCGCCCTGCCGAACCCGCCGGTTCACGCCCGCAACCTGTTCCACACCTCGGTCGCGATGTGGGACGCCTGGGCGACGTACGACCCGACGGCCTCCGGCGACCTCTTCACCGAGAAGCACACCACGCTGGACGTCGCCGCGGCCCGGAACGAGGCGATCAGCTACGCGGCCTATCGGGTCCTGAGCGCGCGCTACATCAAGGCCGTCGGGGGCTCCGAGTCGCTCAACGAGTTCGACGACCTCATGGACACCCTCTGCTATCCGATCGCCGACACCGGCACGACCGGCAACGAGCCTGCCGCGGTGGGCAACCGGATCGCGGCCGCCGTCCTCGCGGCCGGCAGGGCGGACGGCTCGAACGAGGCCGGCGGCTACGCGGCGCCCGACTACAAGTCGGTCAACCCGCCCCTGGTCGTCAACCAGACGGGGACGACGCTCGTCGACCCGAATCGCTGGCAACCGCTCCAGCTCGAGCACATGATCTCGCAGAACGGCATCCCGGTGACCAACGGCGTCCAGCAGGCGATCGGGCCGCACTGGGGTCACGTCACCTCGTTCGCCCTGCCGACGGGCGGCGCAGCCGGCACGCCGATCGATCCTGGACCGCCACCCCAACTCGGCAACCCGGCGACCGATCAGGCGTACAAGGACCAGGCCGTCGAGGTCATCCGCGACTCGAGTGAGCTCGACGCCGCGGCAGGAGTGATGATCGATGTCTCGCCCGGGGCGCGCGGCGGCAACACCATCGGCACGAACGACGGCAGCGGCCATCCCGTCGACCCGGC
>DATAIW010000154.1:0-2316 GCA_036262455.1 Candidatus Limnocylindrales bacterium
CAGCCCGGTGACGACGACCCTGGTCGCCGGCGCCTCCACCACCGTCAATAAGACCCTGGCGCTCGATGGCCTGCCAGCCCGGGCGGACATCATCGTTGCAATCGACACGACCGCGAGCATGGGCACTCCGATCGCCCAGGCCCAGGCTGACGCCACCAACATCTGTACGACCGTGAAAGCCTCCATCCCGGGCGCGCGCTTCGCGGTGGTGGCCCTGGGAGACTATCCCGGGATGCCGAGCGGCGGGCCCGGCGACAACCCATACGCCCTGCTGACGCCAGGCTTCCTCTCGAGCTGCCCCGCGTTCTCGGCGGCAATCGCCACGATGACTGCCCACGACGGTGGCGACCTCCCCGAGGCGTACAACCGGACGTTCCTCGAGGCCTATTCGGACTCGGCGTACAGCGCCCCTGTCGCCTTGGGCGGGCGCGACCCGCTCGCGAGCCAGTTCCTCGTCGTCCTCGGCGACGCAACCCCGCACAGCGCGGTCGGCTTCGGCTCGTGCGTCAACGCGCCACCCGACGACTTCGGGCGCGACGGCGCTCCCGGTGGCGGCGACGACATCACCTCCGCGGCCGCGATCGCGGGCCTCGTCGCGAACAACATCACCCTTCTGATGATCCGCTACACGACCGGCGGCGTGTCGGTCGCGCTTCCCTGCTACAACGACCTCGCGACCGCGACCGGCGGCGCTGCGGTCGACGACAGCGGCGCCGGGACGATCGGCCCGTTCATCGTCTCAAAGGCGAAGGTCGTGCCGTACTCGGCGGACCTGGTCGTCTCGGCGGGCTGCCCGATCGGCTTCAGCTTCAACCCGACCTTCCCGACCGGCATGTTGACCGGGCCGCAGACGATCCCGTTTGTCGAGACGATCACGGCACCGACGACCCCTGGTAGCTACACCTGCACGATCACCGCGGTCACGAACCCGGGCGGGACGACCAACGCGGTCGAGACGGTCAACCTGACGGTCACGCCGGCTGCGCCGGCCACGCTCGACCTCCAGCCGAGCACCGCGACCAATGTCGTCGACGCGCAGCATTGCGTGACCGCAACGGTCAAGGATGCGTTCGGCAACGTGACGCCGGGAATCACCGTCGACTTCTCGGTGAGCCCGACGACGTTCCGCACGCCATCGAGCGGCACGGCGGTCACGGATGCGACCGGCCAGGCCCAGTTCTGCTACACCTCGGCGCTGCCTGGGAGTGACACGATCACCGCCTTCGCCGACACCGACAACAGCGGCGCCCAGAATGGCACCGAACCGAGCGCCACCGCCGCGAAGACCTGGGTCCTGCCTGGGAGCGGAGCTGGCTGCAAGGTCACGTACGGCGGCCGGATCACGACCGCGGACGGTGACAAGGCCACCTTCGGCGGCAACGCCAAAGGCACGGGCCCTTCGGGCCAAGAGGAATACCAGGACCACGGCCCCGCCTTGGTCATGAATGTCCATTCGATCGACGTCCAGGCCGTCGTGTGCTCGGCTGACGGCACGTCGGCGAGCATCTTCGGAACGGCAACGATCGACGGATCGGGCTCGGTCGACTACCGCATCGACGTCACCGACCTGGGCGAGCCCGGGTCGTCCGACACGTACCAGATCCGCCTGAGCAACGGCTATGACTCCGGCTTGCAAACGCTCTCCGGAGGTAACGTCCAGATCCACAAAGCCCTGAAGGCCGCAAGCGCCCACACGGCGTCCGCAGGCGTCAAGGCCCACACCGCTCCCTCGGGCAAGGGGCACACGGCCCCCAAGGCCGGCAAGCCTTCCACGGCTCCGGCTGCTCCCACGGTTCCCACTGCCGACAAGGGCAACAGGGACCACAAGGTCAGCAAGGCCAACAAGGCCCATTAGGGAGTCGCCGGCGTAAGCTCGAGAGGTCGAGCCCGCCGGGAGCGATGAGCTCGGGCGAGCAAACCACAGTCAGAACGAGGCGGGCCCGTCGGGCCCGCCTCGTGCCTTTCCTTAGTACGGAGTCGCCGAAAGTCGTTCGGAGTCGCCTGAAGAGGGCGGTCCGGAGCATCCGGATATCGGCTGGTGCCGGGAGTACGCCACCGCCATGGCTCCCGACGCGACCGGCGGCGTCTACGTCAATTTCCTGCACAACGACGAAGGCGAGGCTCGTGTCCGCGCGGCGCACGGCGACCGCTACGATCGACTGGCCCAGGTCAAGGCCCGCTACGACCCGGACAACGTCTTCCGGTCGAACAAGAACATCAAGCCGGCGGGTGCCGGCGCGGGGTCGTCTTGAGATCGGCCACGGCCGGGCAGTGCAAGTTCACCCACGTCGCGCTGATCTTTGACACCGGCATTCG
>DATAIW010000155.1:0-9159 GCA_036262455.1 Candidatus Limnocylindrales bacterium
GTCACGACCGGCCGGCGGCGGCGAGGATGGCTGCGAGATCGGCCTCGTGATCGGCGTAGTGCTCGATCGTCTCCTCGTAGAAGAAGCGCTGCTGCTCGGCGTTCTTGAGCCAGCGTGTCTCGGGCACGACCGTCAGGTAACCGCGCAGCTCACCGGCGACGCGGGCGAACTCCTGGCGGACTTCGCCGATCGTCTTCGTCCGCCAGGCGGCCTCGGCCTCGGCGTTGACGACGTCGCCGCCGCGCTCCTCCCAGTCGGCCTCGGCCTGCTGGCGGGAGATCGACTGCTCGCTCATCGCCAGCTCGCGAGCCACATCGAGCGACAGCAGTTGCCAGGTCAGGAGGTGGCCCATGAGGTCGCGCCCGGACCAGCCGTGCGCCCCCTCGACAGCTCGCTCCAGCTCTTCGTCGGTGAGCATCGTCAGCGTCTCGTACGGCCGCCATGCGTCGCGCTCGTCTTCGAGGAAGGAGAGGGCATCGGTGTACATCGGCGCATCGTAGCGGGCCGGCCGCCCGGATGGCGACGCAACAGCGACAGCCACGCGTTACGGTGCCGCCATGCCCGACGATCCGACGCCGATCCCGACCGCGCAAACGCCGCCGCCCAGCCCCCGAGCCGAGCCGCTCACGGTCGCGACACCCGGCGAGCCGCCGGCCGGCCAGCGGCGGACCGGCGTCGTGTTCGTTCACGGCATCGGGACCCAGGTCGCGCGGGAGACGCTCTTCGACTGGGCCCGGCCGATCATCGATGTCCTCGGCGCCTGGCGACGCGAATACGACGAGTCGAACCCGGCCGCGACGATCGGCGAGAACCCGGTCGGGTCGGCCAGTGTGTCGGACCTGGCGAACCCGTGGATCGAGGTCGACGTGCCCGCCTTCGCCGGCCGGGAACGGGCCCAATGGCTGTTCACCGAGGCCTACTGGGCGGGCGACGTCCGACCGCCGTCGTTCACCGACTCGGCCCGCTATCTCCTCCGCCGGATCCCGGGCATTGCCTTCGGGATCGCCCAGGGTTACGGCCCCCGGGAGGATCGCCGGAATGACCGGCTCCAGGACCTCCTCGACCAGAACAAGGACAGCCCCGACCCGGTCGTCAAGGCGCGGGTTGCCGAGCTCCGCCTCTCGCTGAGCAAGCGCTGGCGGATCACCGACGCCCTCGACCATGTCTTGCAGTACAAGATCGTCCGGGCGATCCTGGCGGGCGTGGGGACGACGGTCGCGCTGACCGGCCTCGCGATCTACGCCGCCCTCCATGCGATCCCGATCGATGCCGTCCGCAAGAAGGTCGACATCGCCCTCGCCGACACCTTCATCGTCGAATGGTTCGGCGACCTGCCGGTGCTCCTCGACGACCAGGCGCAGTCGGCGGCGATCCGGACGCGGCTGCTCGAACGTGTCAGCTGGCTGAAGGCGAACCGCTGCGACGACGTCGTCCTGGTCGCCCATTCCGGCGGGACGATCGTCAGCTTCGCCGCCCTCCTCCGCTACGACCGGGCAGCGTTCGACGTGGCCAAGCTGGTGACGCTCGGCGAGGCGATCAAGCTCGGCTGGCACCTCGAGGCCGAGGCCCACGACTGGGTGCCCGGCAATACCATCCGCGGCGACGTCACGGTCAATCATCCCGACCTCCGCTGGGTCGATGTCTGGGCCTCCTACGATCCGGCGCCGTCGGGCGAGCTGGTCGGGATCGACGGCTGCCCGATGATCCCGGTCGAGAAGGTCTCGGATCGGCGCGACGGCGAGGGGATCCAGATCGAGAGCCGGCCGGTCACGAACTTCATGCACCTGGGGCTCGATCACGGCGGCTACTGGGCCAACGACGAAGGCTTCCTGATCCCGCTGATCCGGCACATCGACGACCCGACCGGCGACGGCACCGCGTCCCGCTTCTACCGCAATTCCCTCGACCGGACCATCCGGACCGAACGCCGCCGGCGGCGGGTCGCGATCCTCCTGGCGTGGCGCTGGACAGCCTTTGCCCTCGCGATCGCCGCGGTGATCGCGGCCGTGGTTCGGTCGAGCCTGGCGGACACGGGCGACGCGGTCGCCGGGGTGTGGTCGCTGCTGCCGGCGCACCAGCTCGTCAGCGGCCCGATCGACGGAGTCGGGAGCGCGATCGCGGTCATCCTCCGATCGATCGGCCGGGTCGAAATCGACGATGGGCTTCGCGCCGCCGGGCCGGTCGTGCTCGGGGCCCTGGTGCCCCTCGCGGCGACCTTCATGATCTACCGCCGCGGTGTCGGGAGCTGGATGGCCCACGATGCCCTCGAGCGGATCGCGATCCGGCGCGAGCAGTTCACGGCGGCGGGCCGGCGGACCGCCCGATCCGAGGCGGTCCTCCTGGTCGGCGGGTTGATCGCGATCGTCCTTGCCGCGCTCGTCGTGCCGATCGGGGCGCTGATCGCGTGGCTGGTGGCGGTCGCGGTGGTGGCGGCAGTTGCCCGCCGGGTCGGCGCGGACGCCGACCATCCGGCCTCGCTCGGCTGAACCCGCGTCGATCGGGCGCACGGCCTGGGGCGGCCCTCAGACGAGGACGGGCTCGCGGTACTCGCCGAAGACGCCGCGCAGGACAGCGCACTGCTCACCGAGCGTCGCGTAGGCCGCGGCGCAGCGGAGGAAATGGGGCATCAGGTTGGTCTCGCTCGTGCCGGGCCGCGACGCGGCATCGCGAAGACCCGCGAGGGCCCCGGCGACCGCCTCCGGATCCCGCTCGCGGCGCGTCCGCTCGAGTCGCGCCATCTGGGCCTCGAACGAGCCCGGCGGCACCGACAGGACCGGGATCGGGGTCTGCTCGTTCTCGTCGACGTAGGCATTGACGCCGACGACCCGCCGCTCACCGGCGTCGAACTCGCGCTGGTAGCGGTACGCCGCGTCGGCAACCTCGTGCTGGGGATAGCCCTCCCCGATCGCGGCGACCATCCCGCCGCGCCGGTCGATCTCGTCGAGATAACGCCAGACCTCGCGCTCGGTCTCGTTGGTCAGGGCCTCGACGAACCAGCTCCCGCCGAGCGGGTCGATCGTGTTCGCGACCCCGGTCTCCTCGGCGATCACCTGCTGCTGGCGGAGGGCGAGGAGGGCCGCCTCGGCGGTCGGCACCGCGAGTGCCTCGTCGTAGGCGTCGGTGTGGAGCGACTGCGTCCCGCCGAGGATCGCGGCGAGGGCCTGGGTCGCGACCCGGGTGAGGTTGTTGAGCGGCTGCTGGGACGTCAGCGAGACGCCGGCGGTCTGGGTGTGGAACCGCATCCACGTCGAACGCTCGTTCTCCGCGCGGTAGCGCTCGCTCATCAGCTTGAACCAGATCCGGCGGGCGGCCCGGAACTTGGCGATCTCCTCGAAGAAGTCGCTGTGGGAGTTGAAGAAGAAGCTGAGCCGCGGCGCGAAGTCGTCGACCCGGAGGCCGCGGGCGAGGGCGTGCTCGACATAGGCCATGCCGTCGGCGATCGTGAACGCCAGCTCCTGGATCGCGGTCGATCCCGCCTCGCGGATGTGGTAGCCGCTGATCGAGATCGTGTTCCAGCGCGGCAGCTCGTTCGTGCCGAACTCGATGGTGTCGGTCACGAGGCGCATCGATGGTTCGGGCGGGAACAGGAACTCCTTCTGGGCGACGAACTCCTTGAGGATGTCGTTCTGGGTCGTGCCCTCGAGCGCCGCCCGCGGCACCCCGGCCTTCTCCGCGGCGACGATGTACATCGCCCAGATCGGGGCAGCCGGCGAGTTGATCGTCATCGACGTCGAGACCTTGTCGAGCGGCAGGCCGCCGAGGAGGACCTCCATGTCGGCCAGGCTCGAGACCGCGACGCCGCACGTCCCGAATTCGCCCTCCGCCTCGGGATCGTCGGTGTCATAGCCGTAGAGGGTCGGCATGTCGTAGGCGATCGACAGGCCGGTCTGGCCGGCGGCGAGGAGTGAGCGGAAGCGGGCGTTCGTGTCCTCGGCGGCACCGAAGCCGGCAAACATCCGCATCGTCCAGAGGCGGCTCCGGTAGCCGGTCGGGTGGATGCCGCGGGTGAAGGGCGGCTCCCCGGGCAGGCCGACGTCGCGGAGCGGGTCGAAGTCGTCCCAGCGGCCGTCCTCGCCGCGGAGATGGTCGCCGTGGTGATCGAGCAGGGTCGGGCCGCCGCCACCGGCCGGGCTGCCGTCGGCCACCGGCTGCCACGACCACGGGCCGTAGAGGCGCTCGATCGGAGTGTCGCTGATCGTGCTGAACCGCGTCTTGCGTTCCGGGGGGCGGCCGATCGCGTCGGCAAGGCGTTGGGCCTCCCAGGCGCGTTTTCGGGCCGACCAGGTCATGGCCCGGACCTTAGCACGAGGTCCGGTGGGGCTCGGCCGGGCGACGGTTCGTGGAGTCGACGGGGGCCTTCAGGCGTGCGTTTGCCGCTCGCCCGACGCCCGCGCGGGGGGCGCGGTCCGGGACGCCGTCGGGCCATTGACCGTCACCCGCGACCGGTTCCGGATGGATCGCAGGAAGAGGAGGATCTCGACGACCGTCACGATCGGCAGGATCCGCCGCGGGAGGATGCGCAGGAGCAGGACGCGGGCGATCGTCTTCAGCATCGCCCGATCATCGGTCCGCGCGACCACCGTGCGGGGTTCGCACTCGACCGCCGGCATGTCGCCTGCGTTGCGACTTGCATCGGCCTAGCCGACGAACGCGTCGACGGCGGCTCGGACGATCGCGTCATGGGCGTCCTTGGTCTGGATCTCGCGAATGAAGTCAGCGACCACCGTGACCGCGACCTGGCCGTTCCGTTCCCAGACGACGACCGACTGGTATGACTCGCCGTTGAGGACGTCGAGCCGGCTGCCGGTGATGCCGGTGGTGACCGCGTAGACCGTGGTCTCAACCGAGGTCACGTTCTTGCCCTGTCGGGCGCCCGCCTCGTAGAACTCGGCCATCCAGGCGGGATCGAGGGCCGGCCCCTCGACGTTGGTGAAGATCGCCAGGCTCAGGCCGCTGTCAGTGCCGGTCAACCAGGTGCCACCGGCGAACCGCAGCTCCTTGACGCCGTGCCCGCTCAGGGTGCCGAGACCGGCGGCCGTGCAGGCTCGACCCGAGTCGAGCTCGCTCGGCTTGGCACCCTGGTAGGCGGTCGGCACCGCCGCCTCGAGCTCCGGATAGGCGCCGGGCGCGTTGCCGTCGGCGGTGCACGGACCGGTCGGATCGAAGGGCGCGGCGCAGCCGCTCAGCACGAGCCCCAACAGGAGGGCGAACCCGACGACGATGGGGCGTCCGATCGAACCGCGACCGCGTCGCGAGCGCGTGGTGGATCGAGGTCGCGGGCACGGGGACATGGCGCGATGATACGGCGCGATGCCGCTCGAGCCCCCCGGTTCCGTCTCCGCGCCGACGCCTGGCAAGATCGCATGTCACGGTACGGCGCGGTCGTTTCAGGTTCGTTGCAGATCGGCCGGTGCGTCGCGACACCTGGTACGGCCGTCCCGGTGTGGTGCGTGGATGCGCCCCACCATCGCCGCCGGCGTTTCGGGACCTGTCGGTCATTCCGTCATCGACGATTCACCGAGTACGGTTCGGTTGCGCCGTAACGCGAACATCCCGGGAACCACCTGGGGCGTCGGTCACGGATCAGGGGTCGGCCTTCGGTTCACTCGATGACGGTTCGAGCGCCGAGGATCCCGGACCCAGATCACGAGCCGAGTAACCACGGATCATTCGGCCAGCAGGCCTGGGCCGCGGTACGGCAGAGCTTATCGCTCTCTTCATTCGCGCTCCTCCGATCGCTCTCCGGGTTTCCGGAGGGCGATCGCCACGTTTCCGGCACTCGTTGTCACGGAGTCGTCCCCGCGCAGGCAGCCGGGCCGAGCCGCAGGCCGGTGGCATCGAGCCCGAACCCGACCGGGAAGACCGCGCCAGCACAGGATCCGCGACCGGTCCTCGGGGCATCGTCCGGCGTCGCGGGCCAGGTGTACGGGGTCGTGCCCCGGAACGGCGTGTCCCCCAGCAGGACGTCCGCGATCCCGGTGCCCTCGGTCCCCGGCAACCAGGCGGCGATCAGGGCGTCGGCCTGATCGAGGATCTCATCGAGGATGACCGGGCGTCCGGAGAGCACGACGACGACGAGGTGAGCCACCCGCGGCCGCATGGCGGCGACGAGGGCAAGGTCGTCGGGCGGCAGCGCGAGCGTCGCCGAATCGCCGCGGCCCTCGGCGTACGGGTATTCGCCGACGACCACGATGCCGGTGTCGCCGCGCGTGTCCGGACCGAATGCCGTCCGGCCGTCGTAGGTGAGGCGCGCGCCGAGGCCGGCAGCGAGCGCGTCGGCGATGGTCGTGCCCGGCGTGGTCGCGCCCGTTGCGCCCTGCCAGGTGACGGTCCAGCCGCCTGACTGGCGACCGATGTCGTCGGCCGCCGGCCCGCTCAGGAGGACCGTCCCGGTGGCGCCGATCGGCAGGACGCCGGAGCTGGCCTTGAGGAGGACCGCCGAGCCCGCCACGGCCGTCCGGGCGAGCGCTCGATCGGGAGACGAGCCGACATCCCCCGCGTCCCCGGCGGGCGGCATCGCCTGCTCGAAGAGGCCCATCTCGAACTTGACCCGAAGGATCCGCAGCACCGCGTCGTCGATCCGATCCGGGTTGATCGCACCCGAGGCCAGTCCTTGCCTGACGGCTGTCTGGAAGCGTTGCGCGTCGGACGGAACCATGACCATGTCGACTCCGGCCATGATCGACCGGGCCACCGCGGTGGCGTAGTCCGGGTCGACCTGATCGACGCCGCCCCAGTCCGAGACGACGAACCCCGTGAAGCCGAGCTCGCCCTTCAGGACGTCGGTCAGCAGGTGGTGATCGCCGTGGACCTTGCCGGCCGACGTGCTCGAGAACGAGGCCATGACGATGCGCGCACCGGCCCCGATGGCCGTCCTGTACGGGCCGAGATGGATCGCGCGGAGGGTGGCCTCGTCGCCCCCGGTCACGCCCTGGTCGATCGAAAAGCCGTTCGTCGATGCCGAGCCCCAGGTCGTGCCGCCGTCGCCGAGGAAATGCTTGGCGGTAGCGGCCACGCTGCCGTCGACGGCGAGGTCGGTGCCCTGCAGGCCGGTGATAAAGGCGACCGACAGCCGCTCGACGAGCGCCGGGTCCTCGCCGTAGCCCTCGTACGTTCGTCCCCAGCGGACGTCCTGCGGCACGGCGAGGACCGGACCGAAGTCCCAGCGAACACCGATCGCGGTCATCTCCCTGGCCGTCGCCCGCCCGATCTCGCTGACGAGGGCGGGATCGTCGAGAGCGCCGAGGCCGACGTTGTGCGGGAAGATCGTGGCCCCAACAACCTTGCCGTTGCCGTGGACGGCGTCGATTCCGTAGAGGATCGGGATCCCGAGCCTCGTCCCGAGGGCCGCCTGCTGGTACGCACTCACCATCTCGTACCAGGCGGCGGGGGTGTTCGCGGGCGGCGTTCCGTCGCCGCCGCTCAGCACCGATCCGAGCAGGAATTGGGTCACGCCCGCCGGGCGAACCGAGTCGCTCTCGAGCTGGGTCATCTGGCCGATCTTCTCGTCGACCGTCATTCGAGCCAGAAGGGCCGGAGCGCGGACGTCCGGTCCGAGGGTCCGGTCGAGATCGTCGGCCGGAGCCCCCGAGCCCGCGGACGGGATCGCGGCCGTCCCGAGCACCGATGAACCAGAGCTCGGGTGGGGCGATCCACAGGCTGCCACCGCGAGGACAACGGCCGAAAGCCGCGCGAGGCAGGCGCGCCGACAGCTCCGCCGGGGCTGGGTGAGAGTCACCGTCGGGCCGACACGTCGAGCACTGGTGGAGTATTGCCCCGATCAGCGCCGGAGGCGAGGGCCGGGCGGCCCTCCGCGACGCGCCGGACGCTCGTCGTGGTTCGATTGGGGAGCGAGGCCGGCGGCGGCGTGCGAATAGCCGAATACGCCGGCGGGCGCAGCCGGACGCTCGTCGTGGTTCGACCGCGGAGCGAGGCCGGTGGCGGCGTGCGAATAGCCGAATACGCCGGCGCGATGGCGCACGCCGCCCGGGCAGACGGACCCATTGGCGCTCGGCGCGACGTGGAGCCGGGGGTGTCACCGCTGGGGCACGCCGCTCCGGTCGCGGTTCATTCGGCTATTTGAACGGGCAGCGCCGGGCGACCCGGGGTCGGCGCCGAATCGAGCCGATCAGGCGGATCGACCACTTCCGGCAACATCGCCAGCAGCACGGGCCCGGCGCGCGACACCCTTTCGATCGAGCTCGGCGCGGACGACCCGGGCCGCGGCGATGAGGTCGGGGTCGCGCGTGATCGTCGCCGCCAGCCAGTCGATGTAGGACGGTTCGAAGGCCGCGATCTGGCCGAGCGTGTGACCGTGGAACTTGCCGAAGGCGAGCTCGAGATCGAGGGCCTCCTGGAGAGGTGGCGCGGCCGGCCGACGGAAGTTGCGCACGCGCGATCGAGCGAGCGGGCCCGTCGGCGTGCTCGCCCGCGGCGGCTCACGGTCCTCGCTCGTGACCCGCAGCGGCGGCTGGGCGCGAACAATCGGGCCGGACGCTCCGCCGGTCGGCACGTGCAGGGTCTGGTTGCGCGGTCGGACGTTCCAGGTCGTATCGACCCGGGCCGTCACCGGCCGGGTGGCCTTCGGCTTCGGCGGGCCGCCGCGCTGGGACTTGGCGGTGCCGCGGCCGGCGGTCCCAGCTGGACCGGCGTCGCTCGCGCCGACATCGGGGCCTGCCCAGCGTGTCCCGAGTCGCCCGCCATCGCGGGTCAGGGCCGCGTAGGCGTCGTTGATCTCGGCCATCCGCTGGGTCGCGATCCGCGAAGCGGCCGGATCGTCCCCGGTCAGGTCGGGATGGTGCGTCCGGGCGAGCCGCCGCCAGGCGGCCTTGATCTGCGTCGGGCTCGCGCCGGGGTCGACGCCGAGGATGTCGTGGGGATCGCGTTTTGGCACGGTTCGAGTCTATCGGTCGGACGCCGATGGGGCAGCCCATTTGACAGGTCGGCGGGCGGGGCCGTCCCATTGTCGGGTGAGACCGATCCGTCGAGCGGGCATCGTCGCCGCAATCGCCGCCGCCCCGCTGGCTCTCGCCTGGCGTTTCGCGATCCTCTATCGCGTCCGAGCGGGCCACCCGACGCCACGGCCGCCGCAGTTGACGCCGGCCGACCTCGGGATGCCCTTCGAGGAGATCGAGGTTCCGACGACGGACGGCCTGACCC
>DATAIW010000156.1:0-6162 GCA_036262455.1 Candidatus Limnocylindrales bacterium
ACTGGACGCTGCCGCCGATCGAGATGCTCGATCCGCAGCCCGCCGCCCGGGTCGGGATCACGATCGATCACGAGAGGAACACGAAGCGGATCGAGGAGAAGCTCCTGAGCTTCGCGATCCCGGCCCGGGTCGTCGCGATCAACTCCGGGCCGGTGGTGACCCAGTACGAGGTCAAGCCCGAGCATCACGTCAAGGTGTCGCGGATCGAGGCCGTCGCCGACGACCTCGCGATGGCCCTGTCGGCCCGCTCGATCCGGATCGAGGCGCCGATCCCCGGCAAGGACGTCGTCGGGATCGAGATCCCGAACTCGGTCAGCGAGGTCGTCGCCTTCCGGCCCCTCGTCGAGGAGAGCAAGATGCTCGACGCGCCGAGTCCGTTGATGTTCGCCCTCGGCCGCGACGTGTCCGGCAAGACCTACGCGGTCGACCTCGCGAAGATGCCCCACCTGCTGGTCGCGGGGGCGACGGGCTCGGGCAAGAGCGTCTGTGTCAACGCCCTGATCACGAGCATCCTGATGCACGCCCGGCCCGACGACGTCCGGATGATCCTCGTCGATCTCAAGCGGGTCGAGCTCGCCCCGTACAACGGGCTGCCCCATCTCCTCCAGCACGTGATCGTCGAGGCGAACGAGGCCAAGGCCGTCCTCAACTGGGCGGTCCGCGAGATGGAGGAGCGCTACAAGATCCTCGCCGGCCACAGTGTCCGGAACATCGCCGCCTACAACAGCCG
This sequence comes from Candidatus Limnocylindrales bacterium, assembly GCA_036262455.1. Taxonomy (GTDB): domain Bacteria; phylum Chloroflexota; class Limnocylindria; order Limnocylindrales; family CSP1-4; genus CF-46. The sequence goes on from DATAIW010000156.1 coordinate 731, forward strand.
GCCCGAGGTCGCCGGCGAGGAGGACGACGAGCGGATGCCGTACATCGTCCTGATCATCGACGAGCTGGCCGACCTGATCATGCGCGAGGGCCGCAAGGTCGAGGACCCGATCGTCAAGATCGCCCAGAAGGCACGGGCCGTCGGGATCCACCTGGTCCTCGCCACCCAGCGGCCGTCGGTCAACGTCGTGACCGGGCTGATCAAGGCCAACGTCCCGTCCCGCATTGCGTTCGCGATGGCCTCGATGATCGATTCGCGGACGGTCCTCGACGCGCCCGGCGCCGAGGACCTGATCGGCCGCGGCGACATGCTCTACCAGCCGGTCGACCTGCCCCGCCCGGTCCGCCTTCAGGGCGTCTTCGTCGGCGACCGCGAGGTCGGCGAGATCACGAAGCACTGGCTCGACCAGACCGGCGGCCGGACGTTCTACGACGAGGACATCCTCGCCTTCACCGACGCCGAGGAGGGCAACGGCAGCGACGGCGGCCGGTTCGGCTGGCTCCGCAGGTACGGCGTCGACGAGATGACGATCCCGGCGGCCGAGCTGGTCGTCGCCTCCAACCGGGCGAGCACGTCCATGCTCCAGACCAAGCTCAAGCTCGGCTTCTCGCGCGCCAGCCGGGTGATGGACGAGCTCGAGCGCTACGGGATCATCGGGCCCCAGGATCCGCGCAACCCTGCCTCGCCACGCCAGATCTACGGCCCGGACAACTGGCTCCGGACCATCGACGACGGCGACGGGTCCGACGAATGAACGATCGTCCCATGAACGCAATCTGGACCGGACGCGACGACGGGGTATCCTCTGCGTCGAGGTCGGCCGCCGGCGCGCGCGCGGTTGCGGACGACGAGGACGGGACGCGATGACGACGACGGACGACGCGCGACGGGCGACGGGGGAGCCGCGGGCCGAGGGCCTGCGTCTCGTTCCGCCTCGGCCGGATCCGAGCCACCCCGACGGGGATCGGAATCCGGATCGCGACCCGGATCGCGACCCGGATCGCTCGGCCGGTCGCGACCCGGAGCGATCTGCCGCCGTGAATCGACCCGCCCCGCTCCCCGAGCGGCTGTTCGCCGCGCGTGAGCTCAAGGGCGTCGACCTCTACCGCGCCGAACGCGACACGAAGATCCGGGCCCGGTACCTCGCCGCACTCGAGCGTGGCGAATACCGCGAGCTGCCCGGCGACGTTTACACGAAGGGCTTCCTCCGCAACTACGCCCTGTATCTCGGGCTCGACCCGGAGGAGGTCGTCGGGCAGTGGCGGCGCGAGCGCGGCGACAGCCCCCCGAGCAAGACGATCCTGACCGTTCCGCGACCGATCGCCCAACCGCGGCCGGGTCTCCAGTTCTCGCCCGGCATCGTCGTCGCGGCGCTCCTGACGATCCTGATCGTCGGTGTCGGCGTCTGGCTCGGCGTCCAGGTCATGCGCTTCGCCAAGCCACCGACGCTGGCGATGACGGCACCCCGCGAGGCGACGATCGAGCTCGACCAGACCGCGACCTCGTTCACCTTCGAGGGGACGTCGATCCCGGGGGCCACGATCACGATCGAGATGGCCGGCGGATCGCGCCAGGCCTCGGCCGATTCGACCGGCGTGTGGAGCCTGACCGTCGACCTCCGCCGCGGCCGCAACGAGTTCAAGATCGACGCGACCGACCCGGAAACCGGGAAGCATGCCCTGGAGCCGGCGATGGTCGTGATCACCGTGCCGGTCAGCGAGATCCAGCCATTGAAGCTGAACGTCGACCAGCCGGTCGAGAACGCGACCTTCGAGAACGGTGCCATCCCCGTCCAGGGCACCACGGTCAATGCGACGTCGGTGAAGATCTCCGCGACCTGGGATGGGCCGGTCGGCGGGGCGCCGGTACGGAGCCCGGGGCCGTCGGGCGCACCGGGCGGCACGCCCGCCCCGGCGCCGATCTCGGTCGCTGTCGGCGCGGACGGAGCGTGGGATACCGATGCAAACCCGCTGCAGCTCACGACCGGCCGATGGACCATCACGATCACCGCGTCCAATGCGGCGACGACCGCAACGCAGACCCAGGCCCGCCATGTGTCCGTCGCGTACAAGGGCGTCAATCTGGTCGTCAAGATCAAGGGCGGCGCCGCCTGGATCAAGGTCTGGGTCGACGGCAAGATCGATCCGACCGTCGGTCGTGCCGGCCGGACCTACCGCGACGGGCAGGTCCTGACGTTCACGGGCCAGACCTCGGTCGAGGTCCGGACGGGATCGTCCGGGGTGACGTTGTTCACGCTCAACGGCCAGTCGCTCGGGGCGCTCGGCAAGCGTGGGATCCCCGAGACGTGGTTGTTCAAGCCACCGGCCGCGCCGGCGCTCACCCAGCGAACCTGACGATGGGCGGCGATCCGCTCACCGAGCTCGCCGCGCGTCTCCAGGCGGCCTGCCTCGCGGCGGGATCGACGGTCGCGCTGGCCGAATCGTGCACCGGCGGCATGGTCGCCACCGCAATCACGGAGATCGCCGGATCGAGCGCCTACTTCGTCGGCGGAGTCGTGTCGTACTCGAACGACGCGAAGCGCGACCTGCTCGGCGTCGATCCGGCGGTCCTTGCCGCCCACGGCGCGGTCAGCGCCCAGGTCGCCCGGGACATGGCGCTCGGAGCACGCGAGCGGTTCGGGGCGACTCGCGCGGCTTCCGTCACCGGGATCGCGGGGCCGGACGGCGGATCCGCGGCGAAGCCCGTGGGCCTGACGTACATCGGCGTTGCCGACGACGAGGGCGTCGACGTCCGGCGGATCGTGTGGTCCGGCGATCGTCAGGCCAACCGGCGCGACAGCGCGATCGCCGTCCTCGAGATGCTTCTGGGTCGGGTCGAGGGCCACGACGGGAGCCCGCTCGCGACGACGGCCACGGCCGGGCGCGACACGGAGTGATAGGGACCGCCACCCCGGGCGCGGGTCTCCTGCCCGCTCGCCCGGCGCGCGCGATCGCGCCCGGCGAGCGGATCCACGTGGTCGGTGCAGCCGGCGCCGGCGCCAGTGCGGCGGTGCTCCACGCTGCGTGGGCGGGCGGCAAGCCCGACGGATGCGACCCGGGCGGTCCGTCACCGTACACGGCCGCCATCGAGGCGGCCGGGATCGCCCTCACCTGGCGGCACGACGCTTCGCACGTGACGCGGACGCCGCCACCGGATCGCCTCGCGGTGACCAAGGCGCTGACGGCGATCGATCCCGATCACCCGGAGCTCGTCGCCGCTCGACGCGCCGGGATCCCGATCGAACCGTGGCAGCAGGTGATCGCCGACGCCGCTTCCGGCCGGACGCTGATCGGCGTCGCCGGCACGCACGGCAAGAGCACCTCCGCGGGTTGGCTCGTCCATGTCCTGCACACCGCGGGCGCCGACCCGTCCGCGTTCGTCGGGGCGCTCCTGCCGGCGGCGCTGGCCGGTGGCGTGGCCGCGACCGCGCGGCGGGGGGCCGGCGCCACCTTCGTCGTCGAGGCCGATGAATATGCCGGCAACTTCGACGCATACCGGCCCGCCATCGCAATCGTGACTTCGGCTGAATGGGACCATCCCGACGTGTTCGCCGATCGGGCCGCCGTCGTGGCCTCGTTCGACCGCTGGCTGCGAGCGGCGACGTCGGCCGTGACCGATGCGCCCGGCGCCGCGGGCGACCCCCAGATCGCGGTGATCAACGTGGCGGATGCCGGGGCTGCGGAGCTTGCGGCCGGGCTCGCGGACTGGCCGGGGACGATCCTCGCCACCGCGGTCGTCGACGCCGACGCTGCCCGGATCGCGAGCTTCGGCCGCGGGCTCGCCGAGCAGTACGCAACGGCCGCCGGTCCGGCACGGACGCTGTTGGGGCGGATCGTCGCCCAGGAGCCGGACACGACGACGATCGAGATCCACGGGTTCGACGACCTCCGCGGCTCGCGCTCCGCACGTCTGCCGACCGCCGGTCGCCACAACGCCGCGAATGCCCTCGGGGTGGCCGGCGCGGCGCTGGTCGCGGGCATCGCACCGGACGCTCTCGTGTCCGGTCTCGCCTCCTTCGGCGGGGTCGGGCGACGGCTCGAGCGCAAGGGCGAGGTCGCCGGCGTCCTCGTCTTCGACGACTACGGCCACCATCCGACCGCGATCCGCGCGACGCTCGGCGCCGTCCGCCAGCGCGCGCCCGGTCGCCGCGTGTGGGCCGTGTACGAGCCGCTGACGTATCACCGGACGGCCGCCATGCTCGACGACTTCGCGGCCGTTCTCGCCGAGGCGGACGCGGTCGCGATCGCCGAGATCTGGGCCGGCCGCGACCCGGACACGACGATCGCCACGGCCACCGGGCTGGCGGAGGCCGTCGCGCGGCTGAATCCGGCGATCCCGGTGGCGGCTCCGGGATCGGTCGAGGCCACGGCGGCATGGCTGTCGCGGGAGGTCCGCAGCGGGGACGCCGTCCTGGTCATGGGCGGTGGTCGCAGCTACCGGATCGGGGAGCTCCTGCTGGAGAAGCTGGCCGACCGCTGATCGGCCGATCAGGGCATACTTGGCGGGTCGTCCCAGATCGCGGCCGTCCGTCCGACGCGCCATCGATCGCCACACCGCAGGGAGGCCCATGGCCGGAGACGTTTCCTTCGACGTCGTCAGCGACTTCGACGAGCAGGAGCTGCGCAACGCGCTCGACCAGGTCCGCCGCGAGGTCGGCCAGCGCTTCGACTTCAAGGGCGTGACAGTCGACCTCGAGCAGTCCAAGGACGAGTTGACGCTCGTGACCGACGACGAGCATCGGGCGGCCGCGATCAAGGACCTGATCGAATCGAAGGCGGTCCGCCGCAGCCTGTCGCTCAAGATCTTCGACTGGGGCAAGGTCGAGCCGGCAGGCGGGAACAAGGTTCGCCAGGTGATCGCGCTCCGGCGTGGGCTGAACGACGAGCTGGCCAAGAAGATCAGCAAGCTGATCCGCGAGGAGTTCCCGAAGGTGAAGCCGCAGATCCAGGGCGACGCCGTCCGGGTTTCGGGCAAGAGCCGCGACGAGCGCCAGAAGGTGATCGGCCGGCTGCGTGAGCTCGAGGACCTCCCGGTCCCGCTCCAGTTCGAGAACTACCGGTAGCCGGCCGATGATGCCCGGCACGCGCTACGCTCGGATCCTGATGATCATCGTCGCCATCGTGGTGGCGGTGGGCATGGTCGTCGCCATGGCCGCCAGCCCGATCGTTCGCTGATGGCGGACGAGCGAACGGAGGTAGAGCCGGGCGGCGACGTGGCAGAAGGCGAGGCCGGGATCGCCGACGGGCCGGAGGTCGCTGCCGTAGCGGTCGGGGCCGAGGCAACGGAGGTGCCCGCGCCCTCGCCCGGGGACCTTCCGGCCATCGCGGCAGACGCCGACGAGGCTCCGGCCGACGAGGCTCCGGGAGCGGCCGACGAGGCTCCGGCCGACGAGGCTCCGGGAGCGGCCGACGAGGCTCCGGCCGACGAGGCAC
>DATAIW010000157.1:0-12505 GCA_036262455.1 Candidatus Limnocylindrales bacterium
CTCGCGGCCAGCCTCAGCGTCGCCCTCGAAAACGTGCGCCTGTTCGACGAGACGAAGCGCCTCCTGTCCGAGACGAACGAACGCGCCGCCGAGCTGGCCCTGATCAACGACGTCCAGCACGGTCTGGCCCAGAAGCTCGACATGCAGGCGATGTACGACCTCGTCGGCGACCGGATCCAGGCGATCTTCGACGCCCAGGTCGTGGACATCGGGGTGATCGACCGCGAGCAGGAGCTCGTTCGGTTCCCGTACTGGATCGAGCGCGGGGTCCGGTTCCCGGACGAGCCGATGCCGCTCGTCGGCCCGCGTCGTCAGATCATGGAGACCCGCCGGCCGATCGTCGTCAACCGCGACATGCGTGCCCGCATGAAGGAGCTTGGCCAGGACCTGACTCTGCCCGGCGAGGTGCCCCAATCCGCCCTGTGGGCGCCGCTCGTCGTCGGTGACGAGACCCGCGGCGTGATCTCGCTCCAGAACCTGGATCGTGAAGACGCATTCAGCGACTCCGACGTCGAGCTCCTGACAACCCTTGCCGCGAGCCTCAGTGTGGCCCTCGAGAACGTCCGCCTGATCGACGAGACCCGCCACCGACTGGCCGAGCTGGCCACGGTCAACGAGGTCGGCAAGGCGCTCGCGAGCCAGCTCGACCTCGACAACCTGATCCAGCTCGTCGGCGACCAGATGCGGCGGACCTTCGCGGCGGACATCACGTATGTCGCCCTCCACGACGTCGAGAGCCAGCGAATCGACTTCCCCTACTACAACGAGTTCGGCAGCGCCACCGGCCAGGATGCGATCCCCTTCGGCAAAGGCCTGACCTCGAAGATCATCGATACCTGCGAGACGCTCCTCCTGAACCGGGAGGCCGATTGGGACAACCTCGGCACGCGCGGCGTCGGGACGCTCTCGAAATCCTTTCTCGGCGTTCCGATCGTCCTCGGCGACCGGGCCATCGGGGCGATCAGCGTCCAGAGCACCACCCAGGAGGGCCGCTTCGGCGAATCTGACGCACGACTCCTCTCGACGATCGCCGCCAATGTCGGTGTCGCCATCCAGAACGCCCGCCTGTATCGCGAGGCGCATCGTCGCGGCGACGAGATGGCCGCCCTCGCCGACGTCGGCCAGGAGATCTCGGCGACGCTCGATGCCGATGTCGTCCTGCGCCAGATCGGCGAGCGAGTCCAGTCGCTGCTCGATGCCGATGCCTCGGCCCTCTTCCTCGCCGATCCGGATGGACGAAGTTTCCGGCCGATCCTCGCCCTCGGCACGATCGCCGAGCAGATCCTCGCCGACACGATCGTCGAAGGCCAGGGGATCATCGGCGACGTCATCCGGACCCGGACGCCGGAGTACATCAACGATGTCGGCGCCGATGCCCGGACGGTCACGATCCCGGGAACGGAGGACATCGCCGAGGAGCGGTTGATGGTCGCTCCGCTGGTCGCCCGCGACCGCGTGAGCGGCGTCATGGCGGTCTGGCGCAACCACGGCGCACCGTTCAGCCAGGCCGACCTCGACTTCCTCGTCGGGCTCGCTCGCCAGGCCTCGATCGCGATCGAGAACTCGCGACTGTTCGCCGAGGCCGGCGTTGCCCGGGCCGCGGCCGAGGACGCCAACCAGGCCAAGAGCGCTTTCCTCGCCGCGATGAGCCACGAGATCCGGACGCCGATGAACGCGGTCATCGGGATGAGCGGGCTCCTCCTCGAGACCGAGCTCGACGACGAGCAGCGGGACTTCGCCGACACGATCCGCAGCAGCGGCGACGCGCTCCTGACGATCATCAACGACATCCTCGACTTCTCGAAGATCGAGGCGGGCCGGGTCGACCTCGTTGCCGAGCCGTTCTCACCCAGGGTCGCGGTCGAGAGCGCCCTCGACGTCATCGCCCCGACGGCGGCGCGGAAGAAGGTCGAGCTCGTCTACGCGATGGGCGACGGACTACCCGACGCGATCGTTGGTGACGCGGGTCGGCTCCGCCAGATCGTCCTGAACCTCCTCTCGAACGCGGTCAAGTTCACCGACCAGGGAGAGGTCGTCCTGGGCCTCGAGGCCACACGGGGGACGGCCGCTGGCGATCCGTGGACGCTCGCGATCGAGGTCCGCGACACCGGCATCGGCATCCCGCCGGACGCGATGGACCGCCTGTTCCAGTCGTTCAGCCAGGTCGACGCGTCGATCTCGCGGCGGTTCGGCGGGACCGGACTCGGACTCGCGATCAGCCGCCGGCTGGCCGAATCGATGGGCGGCGCCCTGACCGCCACCAGCAGCGGCGTCGCCGGCGAGGGCAGCACGTTCCGCCTGACCCTGCCCGTCGAGGTGACGGTCCTCCCGGACGCCGTCGCGCCGCCACCGATCCGGAGCCTGCGCGGCTGCCGGGTGCTCGTCGTCGACGACAACGCGACGAACAGGAAGATCCTGACCACGCTTCTCCAACGCTGGGAGGTCGACGCCGCCGCGACCGCATCGCCGCTCGAGGCGATCGGCTGGGTCCGCGCTGGCCAGACGTTCGATGTCGCGGTCCTCGACCTGCTGATGCCCGAGCGTGACGGGATCGAGCTCGCCGGCGACCTGCGCGACCTGCGGCCGGACATGCCGATCCCGGTCGTCATCCTGTCGTCGATCGGCCAGCATTCCCGAACGGCCCCGAACATCCGGGCGATGCTGGTCAAGCCGGTCAAGCCGTCGGCGCTCCACGATGCGCTCGCGACCGCCGTCTCCGGCGAGGAGGTCGTGGCCCGGCCGGATCGGGCGGCGTCGGCCTCGCCGGCAGCGGCGGCGGCGCGGAACGGCAACCTCCGGATCCTTCTCGCCGAGGACAATGCGGTGAACCAGAAGCTGGCGTTACGCCTGCTCGAGCGGATGGGCAACGGCGGCGCCGATGTCGTCGAGGACGGAGAGGCCGTGATCGAGGCGCTCGAGAAGACCGACTACGACCTGATCCTGATGGACGTCCAGATGCCGCGCATGGATGGCCTCGAGGCCACCCGCCGCGTCCGCGCCCGGTGGCCCCAGCGGGCGGTGCGGATCGTCGGCCTGACGGCGAACGCCATGGCCGGCGATCGCGAAGCCTGTCTCGAGGCAGGCATGGACGACTACGTTTCCAAGCCGATCCGGCCCGACGAGCTCGCCCGAGCGATCGGGGCGACGAGCCGCGGCCCGGTCGCGTCCGGATCCAGTTCCGACGAGCCACGGGGAACGAGCTCGTGAGCGAGCTCGAGCCGCGCAGCGCGGGCGAGGCCCCCGGCGTCATGGACCCGTCTGGTCCGGCGGAGGCGCTCGACCACGACGCGATGACCGGGCGAGTCCTCGTCGTCGACGACACGCCGTTCAACCGTCAGCTGCTGACCCGGCTCCTCGGCCGGATCGGGCACACGTCGCTCGAGGCGGCCGATGGGCAGGCCGCCCTGGACCTGCTCCGGGCGCCCGCCACCGAGCCGGTCGACGTCATCCTCCTCGACATCATGATGCCGGTCATGGACGGCTACGAGACGCTTGCCGCCCTCAAGGCCGACAAGACCCTGGGCGACATCCCGGTCATCGTCATCTCCGGTGTCGACGAGCTCGACAGCGTCGTCCGCTGCATCGAGATGGGCGCGGCTGACTACCTGCCGAAGACCGTCGACCCGGCGATCCTGCGGGCGCGGATCGCCGCCTCGCTCGGCCAGAAACGGTTGCGCGACCAGGAGCGTGCGCTCCTCGGGACGATCGATCGCCAGCGGGCCCAGCTCGCCCGGTTCCTGTCGCCGCAGGTTGCCGCTCTCGTCTCCAGCCCCGACGGCGAGGCGATGCTGGCCGGCCACCGCCGCGAGATCACCGCGATGTTCTGCGACCTGCGGAACTTCACCGTGTTCTCGGAGACCGCAGAGCCCGAGGAGGTCCTCGGATTCCTGCGGCTCTACCACGCGACCCTCGGCGCCCTGGTCGTCGCCCACGAGGGCACCCTGGAGCATTTCGCGGGCGACGGGATCATGGTCTTCTTCAACGACCCGGTCCTCCAGACCGACCACGCCCAGCGGTCGGTCGAGCTCGCCCTCGACATCCGCGAGCGGTTCAAGGACATCTCCGCGGAGTGGCGCCGACGCGGTCACGTCCTCGAGGTCGGGATCGGGATCGCGACCGGCTACGCGACGATGGGCCGGATCGGGTTCGAGGGCCGCTACGACTACGGCGGCGTCGGCAACGCGATCATCCTGGCCTCGCGCCTGAGCGGCGAGGCGACCGCCGGCCAGATCCTGCTCGCCGCCAGGACGTACGCGGCGATCGACGAGGCGCTCGCCGAGCCCGTCGGCGACCGCCAGCTCAAGGGCTTCAGCCGGCCGATGCCGGTCTATGCCGCCGGGCCGTCCGACCGGACGGCCTCCACCGGCGCCGACGCGGCCGAGGTCTTTGGATGACCGGGCCGATCGACGACGCGGTCTTCGCCAGCCTCGTCGAGATGACCGGCGGCGAGATGGACTTCGTCGACGAGCTCGTCGACACGTACCTCGAGGACGGCGCGAACCAGATCGCGACGATGCGGGCCGCCGTCGAAAGCGGCGATGCGGAGGGGCTCACGCGGGCCGCCCACTCGCTCAAGTCGGGCAGCCTGAACGTCGGCGCGCTGGAGCTCGGCGGGCTCTGCCGGGCCCTGGAGGAAGCGGGCCGGAGCGGGGCGATCGCCGATCCCGACGCCCGGATCGCGGCGATCGACGACGCGTTCGCGGCGGCCGGCACGACGCTCCTGGACGAGCGAGGGCGGCGGACCCCCGGCTGAGGATCCGCCACCCGGCCGGCCGGGCTGGCCGACACTGCTCGTGGCTCGGCGACGGCTGACCGCGAGTACCATCAGCGCACGTTGCGCCCCGGCGCGACCCGTCCCGGCGACCCGGCCATCGCTTCGGCCGCGTCCGCCCGGCACGCCCAGAGGAAGGATCCGTCGCCCGTGCGTCTCGAGGACAAAGTCACGATCATCACCGGCGCCGGTGGCGGCATGGGGCGGACAGCCGCCCGGATGTTCGCCGCCGAGGGAGCGCGCGTCGTCTGCGTCGACGTCACCGAGGAGATGGCCGAGTCGGCCGCCGCCGACGTCACCGCCGCGGGCGGCCAGGCAACGGCGATCGCCGCGGATGTCTCGCAGGACGGCCAGGCAAAGCGGATGGTCGACCACGCGATCGCCACGTACGGCCGCGTGGACGCCCTGTACAACAACGCCGGGATCATGCCCGCGGCCGACCACTCGGTCATCGACACCGACGTCGAGACGTGGGACAAGGTCATGGCCGTCAACGTCCGGGGCGTCTACCTCGGCTGCAAGTACGCGATCCCGAAGATGATCGAGCAGGGCTCAGGCTCGATCATCAACGTCGCCTCGTTCGTCGCGATCCTCGGCTGCTCGGTGCCGCAGGATGCCTACACCGCCTCGAAGGGTGCGGTCCTCGCCCTGACGAGGAGCCTCGCCGTCCAGTTCGCGCCGCAGGGCGTTCGCTCGAACTCGATCTCGCCCGGACCGATCGAGACGCCGCTCCTGATGGACTGGCTCGTCAAGGACGAGGAGGCGAAGAAGATTCGCCTGGCGCGCAACCCGACCGGACGGTTCGGCCGACCCGAGGAGATCGTCCATGTGGCGCTCTACCTCGCCTCCGACGAGAGCCGCTGGACGAACGGGGCCAACCTCGTGATCGACGGCGGCATCTCCGTCAACTACTTCTGAGGACGGGCCGGATGGACCAAGCCCAGGGGACCCGCGTTGCGGTCGGGGTCGATGTCGGCGGGAGCGGGATCAAGGTCGCCGTGGTCGACGTCGACCGCGGCGTCCTCGTCGGGCCGCGGCTGCGGGTCGCCACGCCGCAGCCCTCGACGCCGGACGTCGTCGTCCCGGTCATCGTCCGGACCGTGCGCCGCGCCCTGCGTGAGGCGAAGGTCGATCGAGCCGACGTGACGGTCGGCGTCGGGATGCCCGCGGTCGTCTTCGACGGTGTGACGAAGTCGGCCGCGAACATCGACCCGCTGTGGGTCGATTTTGACCTCGGATCCCACCTCCGCCAGGCATTGAAGCGATCTGTCTTCGTCCTCAACGACGCCGACGCAGCCGGCCTCGCCGAGATGCGCTTCGGGGCCGGCGTGGGGGAGCGCGGCGTCGTCTTCGTCCTGACCCTCGGCACCGGCCTCGGCTCGGGGATGTTCAACGATGGGGTGCTCGTCCCGAACACCGAGCTCGGCCACATGGAGATCCGCGGTCGGGACGCCGAACGCCGCTCGGCGGCCGTCGCTCGGACGCGGCGCGGCCTGTCCTGGAAGGCGTGGGCGAGCGACCTGGACGAGCACCTCCACGCAATCGACAAGCTGTTCTCGCCGAACCTGATCATCCTCGGCGGCGGCGTGAGCAAGAACGCGGACAAGTTCATCCCCCGGCTCACGGTCCGGCCGCGTGTCGTGCCGGCGACGCTCCGCAACGACGCCGGAATCGTCGGTGCGGCGATGGCCGCGTCCGAGAAGTTCATCGAGGGCGCCGCCTCGACGCGCTGACCCGCAGCCCTGGCCGGAACGCCGGTCGTGCCGGATCGATCGTACGGCGTCGTCCGTAGGCCACCGTCCACCCATTGGCGCACCGCCGTCGCTCTCCCGGGCGATGACACCCGCGCTCGCCAGCGACGACGATTGCGCCAGCGTCCTGTGTCGGGCGTGACTCCCGCGAGCGGTGAACATCCAGCGTGGAACGATCGACGATGTCGGAAACGAAGAGCCGACCCGCGTGGGCGTGGCGCGTCTTCGCCGTGGCCGCGCCCGTCTTCGCCTTGCTGTACCTCGCGCTTCCCGGCAGCGGGCCGGCCCGGACCCTGGCGTATCCAGTCTTCGGAATCGTCGCCTCGATCGCGATCGTCGTCGGCATCCGGCGGGGATCCCCGACCCGGCCCGGGTCGTGGTGGCTGATCGCCGGCGCCCTCGTCCTGATGGCAACGGGCGACATCGCCTACTCCGCGATCGAGCTCGTCGGGGAGGTGCCCTATCCGTCCCTCGCCGACGCGTTCTACCTCGCCGGGTACCTTGCCCTGGTCGGAGGCGTGACCGGTCTGGCCCGCGGCCGGTTGAGTGGCGGCGACCGGACGCCGCTCATCGACGGCGCGATCCTGGCGGCCGGCGCCGCATCCATCCTGTGGATCGTGGTCATGCGACCGAGCATCGTCGGCCAGGTCGACGTGCTCGCGGCGACCGTCTCCCTCGCCTATCCGTGCATGGATCTGGTCATTCTCGCCCTGGCGTTCCGTGTCGTCCTGTCCGGCGATCGACCGGCCTACCTCAACCTCCTCCTGGCGGGCCTGGCGATCTACTTCGCCGCCGACATCATCTACGCGATGGCGGTCCTCGACGGGACCTATGTCGACGGTCATCCCGTCGATGCCCTGTGGATCATCGGTGTCACGTTGTGGGGTGCGGCAGCCCTTCATCCGTCGATCGCGCATCCCGTCCGCCTCGTCGTCGAGGAGGACCAGTACCTCAGCCGGTCCCGTCTGGCCCTGCTTGCCCTCGCCTCGCTGATCGCCCCAGCGACGTTGACGGTCCAGGCCGCCATGGCCGGCGAGGGCGACGCCATCGGCCTGATCATCGCCTGGACGATCCTGTTCGGCCTGGTCCTGATCCGGCTCGCCTCGACCGTCGACGAGCTCGGCGGTTCGCTCCTCCAGCGCCGGCGGCTCGAGGACGACCTGACCCACCAGGCCCAGCACGACCCCTTGACCGGGTTGGCGAATCGGTCGCTCTTCGAACGACGCCTGACAACCGCGATCGACCGCCGTCCCGACACGACGGCATTGGTCTTCCTCGATCTGGACGACTTCAAGACGATCAACGACACCCTGGGCCACGGCGTCGGCGATGAGCTGTTGCGAATCCTCGCAGACCGCGTCCGCGGCGAGTTGCGGACCGGCGATCTCGCGGCCCGGCTCGGAGGCGACGAGTTCGCCGTCCTCGTCGAGCACTGCCCGGACGAGCCGACCGTACGGGCCATCGCCGAGCGGATCCTCGCGGCGATGCGCAAGCCGCTCGTGCTCGGTGGACGACAGCTCCAGGTCCGCGGCAGTGCCGGCGTCGCAGTCGGACGCGTCGAGACCACGCCGATGGATCTCATGCGCAACGCCGACGTCGCGATGTACCAGGCCAAGCTCCACGGCAAGGACCAGGTCGAGACGTACGAGCCCCGGATGCACAGCCAGGTCGTCCGGGGCTACCAGCTCCGGACCGAGCTGGCCGAGGCGATCCGCCGGCAGCAGTTCGTGTTGCACTACCAGCCCGTCCTGAGGCTGGCGACCGACGAGATTGTCGGTGCGGAAGCCCTCGTCCGCTGGCGTCATCCCGAGCGCGGCCTCGTGGGCCCGGACGATTTCATCCCCCAGGCGGAGTCGAGCGGCCTCATCCACGACCTCGGCCGTTGGATCCTTCGGGAGGCCTGTGCAACCGCGGCGGCCTGGCCGCTCCGGCCGGACGGAACGGCGGCATCGGTCAGCGTCAATCTCGCGCCGAGCCAGCTCCTGGATCCGAAGCTCGTCGACGATGTCGCGAGCGTCCTCGCCGCGACGGGGCTCCCGGCCAGTCGCCTCTACCTCGAGATCACCGAGAGCGCCCTCGTCGACCTCGATCGAGCGTGCACAGCGCTGGAGGGCCTGCGCGGGCTCGGGATCGGCCTCGCCCTCGACGACTTCGGGACGGGCTATTCCGCCTTGAGCCACCTGGCGTCGCTGCCGTTCGGCATCGTGAAGATCGACCGCGGCTTCATCCGCTCGGCCCGCGAGGGAACGCGGGTCGGCAATCTGCTCGCCGGGATCGTCGGCCTCTGCCACGCGCTCGACCTGCTCACCGTTGCCGAAGGCATCGAGACCGAGGACGACCTTCGGCTCGTCCGCCGCGTCGGCTTTGATGTCGGTCAGGGGTATCTCTTCGCGAAGCCGATCCCGGGTCCGGAGTTCGCTGCGATCTATGCCAGCGGCAGGCTCGACCGGCCCCGCCCCGAGGGACAACGGCCGACGACGATCGGACGCGTCGTGGAGCCGACGGCGGCATAGGCCTCAGGCACGGTCACGGAGCACCGAGAGGCGCTCGGTCGAGCCGGACACCACGAGCGATTCGCCGGCGACGAGCACGCGGTCGGGTGGCGGATTGGGGTCGTACTCGGTATCGCCGCGGACGACCGCCAGGGTGAAGACCCCCTCCTCCCGGAGCTGGCCGACCGTGCGTCCATCGAGCGGTCCGCCGGCGGCGATCTCCAGCTCCTCCATCGAGAACCGCAGTTCGCCGTGGGACAGGGCGGCGTCGATGAAGTCGGCGACCCGCGGGCGGACGGCGAGCTCGGCGATCCGCCGGCCGGCCATCGTGTACGGCGAGACGACCCGATTGGCGCCGGCCTGGGCGAGCTTCGCCTCGGAGCCTTCGGCGTTCGCCCGGGCGACGATGAACAGCCGGGCGTTGAGGGCGCGCGCCGACAGCGTCACGTAGACGTTCAATGCGTCCGAGTCGATCGTCGCGACGAGGCCCCGGGCGCGGTCGATCCGGGCCGTCGCGAGGGTCGCGTCGGTCGTGGCGTCACCCTCGACGACGAGATGGCCGTCGCTGCGGGCCCGCTCCAGGGAGGCCGGCAGGATGTCGATGACCACGATCCGGTAGCCGGCGTGGACCAGCTCGCGGGCGACCGTGGAGCCGACCCGGCCATA
This sequence comes from Candidatus Limnocylindrales bacterium, assembly GCA_036262455.1. Lineage (GTDB taxonomy): Bacteria > Chloroflexota > Limnocylindria > Limnocylindrales > CSP1-4 > CF-46. The sequence goes on from DATAIW010000157.1 coordinate 9,681, forward strand.
GCCGCACAGGATGTAGTGGCCCTCAAGGTCCGCCAGTGCCTCCGCCATCTGCCTTGCCTCCCGTCGACCGCTCGAGACCTCCGCAAGGACGGCTTCCGCGACGATCCCGATGCTGCCGTAGATGATCCCGACGCCGGCGATCGCGACAAGCATGGTCCACAGTCGTTGCGGCCAATCGACGAGCTCGCGGACCTCGCGGAATCCGACCGTCGTCAGCGTGATCACCGTCATGTACGCGGCGTCGATCAAGCTCCACCGGAAGAAGACGACGTAGCCGAGCGTCCCGACGATCGCGGTGGCCGCGATGATCGCAAGCCAGATCCGGATATGCCGTCCCTGGACGACCTCCGCGACGTTCCGGACCCAGCGTCGACCCGAACGGCCCCGCCGGCCACGAACAGCGGGCGCGGGGCGCACCGGATCGGACGCAAGGGATCCATCGCGACGGAACGAGGGTGCAGTCATCGGCCGAAGTATCCATCGGCGAACGTCGCCGACTCCGGGCCATCCGGCACGTCCCTGCCCGGACCGCTGGCACGAACCGCTGACGGCGCCCTCGCCGCCGCGCGGTACCGACGCGAGCCGGAGCGTCGGCGGCGCCGCAGCGGCCACGTTCGGCCCCGGAAGGGCTGATCCCCGCTTCTTGCCGGCGAGCCCCGGTCTGGTGGATCCCGACCGGGGCTCGTCGATTCCGGGCGTACCATCTGCGCACGAACCGCGGCCGTCCGCCGCCATCAACCCGACCACGAGGACGCGACCGATGACGACCGAGCAGCGCTCGCCCGACGGGGCCGCGACCGACGCCCCGACGACCGCCCGGATGATGATCGGCGGCGAGTCCGTCGACGCGGCCGATGGCCAGACGTTCGACATCACGAACCCGGCCACGGGCAAGGTCATCGCCACCGCGCCGCTCGGTGGCCGCGAGGATGTCGACCGGGCCGTCGCCGCTGCCCGGAAGGCGTTCGACGACCGCAAGGGCTGGGCCAACTGGGCGGCCGGCAAGCGCGGCCGGACGCTGGCCAAGTTCGCCGACCTGATCAAGAGGAACAGCGAGGAGCTGGCCTGGCTCGAGAGCCGCAACGTCGGCAAACCGATCGGCGGAGCGCGCGGCGAGATCATCGGCGCGAGCCTCGTCTTCGACTACTACGCCGGCGCCGCGAACAAGGTCTACGGCCAGACGATCCCGGTCTCGAAGCCCGGGCTCGACCTCACCCTGCGCGAGCCGATCGGCGTCGTCGGGTTGATCGTGCCGTGGAACTTCCCGCTCCTGATGGCCTCCTGGAAGGTCGCCCCCGCCCTCGCCGCAGGCAACACCGCGATCCTCAAGCCCGCGTCGTACAGCCCGCTGACGGCGATCCGGCTCGGCGAGCTGGCGCTGGAGGCCGGGCTGCCGGCCGGGGTCCTGAACGTCGTGACCGGCCCTGGTGGCACCGCCGGAGCGTCGATCGCCGCCCACCCCGGCGTCGGCAAGGTCGCCTTCACCGGCGAGACGACGACCGGTCAGGAGATCATGCGGCTGGCGTCGGGTAACGTGAAGAAGATCAGCCTCGAGCTCGGGGGCAAGAGCCCGAACATCGTCTTCGCCGATGCCGACCTCGAGAAGTTCGCCCGCGAATCGCCCTACTCCGTCTTCGACAACTGCGGCCAGGACTGCTGCGCCCGGAGCCGGATCCTCGTCGAGCGCTCGGTCCACGACCAGGTCGTCGAGCTGTTCGCCGCGGCGACGCGGAACGTCAAGGTCGGCGATCCGGCCGACGAGGCGACCGAGGTCGGGACGCTCGTCAGCGCGAAGCAGCGCGACCGGGTCGCGGACTACATCGAGATCGGCCAGGCCGAGGGCGCGACGATCGTCGTGGGCGGCGCGCCGCCCGATGATCCGGCGCTGGCCGACGGCGCGTACCTGATGCCGACCGTGTTCGACAACGTGCGCAACGACATGCGGATCGCGGCCGAGGAGATCTTCGGCCCGGTCGTGTCGATCATCTCGTTCGACACCGAGGAGGAGGCCCTCCGCCTGGCCAACGCCACGCCGTACGGCCTGGCGGGCTCGATCTGGACCCGCGACATCGGCAAGGCGCTGCGCTCGGCAAAGGCGCTCCAGTCCGGCGTGATCTCGGTCAACTCGAACAGCTCGGTCCACACCGAGGCGCCGTTCGGCGGCTACAAGATGTCGGGCATCGGGCGCGAGCTCGGGATGTCCGCGCTCGATCTCTACACCGAGATCAAGAACGTCTTCATCGACATCTCGTGACGGGCTCGGGGCACTGGTCGATGACCTGCCCGCCTACGTGACCGGCGGCGGTTGACGCTCGGGCTGCGGCTACTCGTCCCAGTGGCGATCGGCCGGGTGGATGTCGGGGCGACGGCGGCGGAGCCAGTCGCGGATCGCCCAGTAGCTCGTCTTGAACGCGATGCCCGGCCACGGGATCGCATCGGGGGCGAAGGCCGCGATCTCGAGGGCTTCGGGGTTCAGGCGGTACGACCCGCCGACGATGCGCGCTTCGAAGGCGAGGACGACGACCGCGGCCTCGAGCCGCGAGTACAGCCCGACGATCTCGCCCGGCTCGACGATCAGGCCGGTCTCCTCGAGCGTCTCGCGGATCGCCGCCTCGCCGACCGTCTCGTCGACCTCGAGGAAGCCGCCGGGCTGGGCCCACCAGCCGCGACCGGGGTCGATGCCACGGCGCAGGAGGACGATCTCGCCGGCGTCGGTGACCGGGATCGTCGTCACGACGAGACGCGGGTTGACGTAGGCGATGTAGCCGCAGGCCGGACAGCCGAGACGGTCGCGGTCCTCACCGTCGATCGAGCCGAACGTCAGC
>DATAIW010000158.1:0-5417 GCA_036262455.1 Candidatus Limnocylindrales bacterium
GTCCTGGGACGTGTCAGCTGTGTGTCAGGTTCACGGGGCCGGGCGCGGACGCCTTTCCGTTCGGTGACGAGGCGTCGCCGATGCCGGGCTGGGCGGTCAGGCGTGGTCGAGGGCGTTCCCGAGGTCGCGAATCAGGTCGTCGACGTGCTCGATGCCGACCGAGAGGCGAACTAGGGCGGGGTCGACCTCGAGCTTCGAACCGGCGACCGACGCGTGGGTCATCGTCGCCGGGATCTCGACGAGCGACTCCACCCCTCCGAGGGATTCGGCGAGGGTGAAGAGCCGGGTGGCCTCGGCGATCGCGATCGCCCGATCAGCAGCGGATCGTGCGCCGTGACCGTCGCCGGCCGCCCCGCCGGGCCCGCCCGGCCGAGGGATGAACGAGACCATCCCGCCGCCACCGCGCATCTGACGGCCCTCCCCCACCAGGGCCGCGCCCGGATGGGCGTGCGGCCCCGCGGCCAGCCCCGGATAGAAGACCCGCTCCACGTCGTCACGCGCCGCCAGGAACCGCGCGATCGCGGTGGCATTGGCGACGTGCCGTTCGACGCGGAGGTGGAGGGTCCGCAGCCCGCGCAGGACGAGGAAGCAGTCGAGCGGCCCGGGAACGCCGCCCATCGCGTTCTGGAGGAAGTGGAGCCGTTCCGCGATCGCGTCGTCGCGGGTGACGGCGATCCCGAGGATCGTGTCGGAATGGCCGCCCAGGTACTTCGTGGCCGAGTGGAACACGATGTCGGCCCCGAGCTCGAGCGGGTTCTGGAGGGCCGGTGAGGCAAAGGTGTTGTCGACGACGAGGTACGGCCGGGTGGCACCGGTCTGCGCGGCGCGGTCCCGGATCGTCGTGGCGGCTGCGGCGATGTCGGTGAGCTTGAGGTTCGGGTTCGACGGGCTCTCGAACCAGACCAGCCGCGTTCTCGCGGTCAGCTGCTCCCACAGGACGTCCGATCCGGCCGACAGATCGACGTAGCGCGCGTCCGCAGCTCCGCCCGGTCGATGGACCCGCTCCAGATAGCGGTAGGTCCCGCCGTAGACGTCGTCGCCGACGACGATCTCCTCGCCGCTCGCGGCCAGCTGGGCGATCGCGGCGGTCGCCGCGGACCCGCTGGCGAACGCGATCCCGTGCGTACCCTTCTCGAGCGCCGCGACCGCCCGCTCGAGGCGATCGCGGGTCGGATTGATGCTCCGGGCGTAGTCGTGGCCGCGGCGCGGCCGGTTGACGCCGTCCTGGGCGTAGGTCGAGGTCTGGTAGATCGGTGGCGAAACGGCTCCGGTGACCTCGTCGGGCTCGGCCCCGGCGTGGACGGCGAGGGTCTCGAAGGCATCGGACGGGGAGGGATCGGAAGGGCTCATCGACCCAATGATGTCATCCAACGGGCCGGCGCCGTCGCATCCATGAACGTGCTAGCGTGAAGGAACACGTTTTCGGGTGTCCCTACCAGTCTCGCCCCGCGGTCCTGATGATCGCCTTCTACCCGATCGTGCTGGCGGCGGTGGTCGTCGGCTGGATCGGGCCATGGATCGCCCTCGTTGTCCTCGGGATCCCTCGACTGCTCGAGGTCCTCAAGACGTTCGCCGCACCACGACCGGCGACCCCGCCGCACAGCTACGTCGGCTGGCCACTCTGGTTCGTCGGCGCGGCGTTCATCCACACCCGCCGGGCCGGCGGCCTGCTCGTCCTGGGCCTGCTCCTCAACGCGATCCTGCCGATCAAGCTGCCCTGGATCGCGCAACGCGGAGGCCGACGTCGGCGCTGAACCTGGCGTTGACCGACAGGTAAGCGTCGTCGGGCATTGTCGTTGGATGCCACTCCGAACCGGCCGCGGGATCGCTCTCCTGGCAGACCCGACCAGGCGGCGGATCATCGCGGCGCTGGCCACGAAGCCGCGGCGCCCGTCGCGTCTCGCCAGTGACCTTGCCGTCAGTCGACCGGCCGTCGCGCGCCAGCTCCGCCTCCTCGAGGAGGCGGAGCTGATCGTTGCACATGAGGTCGCGGGCGACGGTCGCGGAATCCTGTACACCATCAACCCACGTCGACATGGCGCGATCACGGCGTGGCTTGCGGGAACGGAGGTCGGCCGCGAGTCCGCCCAGGGCGACCGGCCGGTTCGCGAAGCCTGACAAGAATGGCCCCCCAGCGCGTCGATTTCGGGGTCGTTCACGCCATGCGGAACGACTCCGGGCCTGCGGCCCGCGACCGGGCTCGGCCGCCGTGAAGGGTCTCCCAGCGCGTCCATTTCGGGGTCGTTCACGCCATGCGGAACGACTCCGGCGCGGCGGCGCCACAGCGGCGTCACCACAGCGGCGTCACCACAGCGGCGTCACCACAGCTGTGGCGGGAGCCGAGCGATCCGGCCGGCACACGCCCTCGAGATGGTTCCGCTTGGGCGCAACGACTCCGAATCGGTCGCCCTGGGCGACGTTTCATCCGCAAGCGTTCGGCCGTGTCCAAGGCCTGGGCCGCGGGAGTCTCGCGTTCGGACGGACGGCCAGGCGCCGCGCCGGGCTCAGCCGCGCGACAGGTGCGAGAGGTACTCCAGCAGGTCGAGCTTGGTGACGACGCCGGCCGGTTGCTCGCCACGGACGGCGACGACGGCCGGCGAACCGCTGCTCAGCAGGGCGAAGGCCTCGTCGAGCGTGGCCGACGAGTCGACCAGCGGCAATGGCCCGTCCATCGCCTCGCCGACCGTCCGCTCGACGATCGTCGGGTCGCGGTAGGCCTTTTCGAGCAGCGACCGCTCGCTGATCGAGCCGACAAGACCGGCGACCCCGTCGCCGGAGGCGTCCTCCGACACCGGCATCTGGCTGATCCCGTACTCCTGGAGGGTGGCAATCGCCTCGCCGACCCGCTGCGTCGTCCGGGCGACCACCACGACCGGCCGCTCCGGATCGTGCTGTCGCCGGGAAAGCAGGTCCGCGACCCGGGCGACCCCGCCGGTCGTGGGGAGCAGGCCGTTGACCCGCATCCACTCGTCGTTGTAGACCTTCGAGAGGTAGTTCCGGCCGCTGTCCGGCAGGAGGACGACCATGATCTTCCCCGCGCCCTCGCCGGCAGCGACGAGCTCGCGGGCGACCGTCAGCGCGGCGACGAGCGCGGTCCCGCACGAGCCGCCCGCGAGGATTCCCTCCTCGCGCGTCAGGCGGCGGGCGGCGGCGAACGCTTCGCGGTCGCCCACCCGGACCCAGCGATCGACCGTGGCCGGGTCGTAGGTGCCAGGGAAGAAGTCCTCGCCGACGCCCTCGGTCAGATACGGCCGTGCGTTGTCCCCCGACAACACGCTGCCCTCCGGATCCGCGCCGACGATGACGAGATCGGGCTTCTGCCGGCGGAGGAAATGGCCTGCCCCGGAGATCGTTCCGCCGGTTCCGACGCTGGCGACGAAATGGGTCAGCTCCCCCTCGGTCTGCTCCCAGATCTCCGGGCCGGTCGTCCGCTCGTGGGCAATCGGGTTCTCCATGTTCCAGTACTGGTCCGGCTTGAACCCGCCCGGAATGTCGCGTGCGAGGCGGGCCGCGACCGAGTAGTACGACTCCGGCGATTCCGGATCGACATTGGTCGGACATAGGACGACTTCCGCGCCGTACGCCCGGAGCAGGGACTGCTTCTCGGTCGATTGCTTGTCGGCCATGACGAAGATGCAGCGATAGCCCTTGAGCACCGCGGCGATTGCGAGGCCGTGACCGGTGTTGCCAGACGTCGGCTCGATGATCGTCCCGCCGGGCTTGAGCAGCCCGGCCTTCTCGGCCGCCTCGATCATCGGCAGGCCGATCCGGTCCTTGACCGAACCACCCGGGTTGAGCATCTCGAGCTTGGCGAGGATCAGCGGCTGACGATCGATCGGGCCGAGGTCGCGGGTCACCCGGCTCAGCCGGACGAGCGGCGTGTGACCGACGAGGTCGAGGATCGTTTCGGCGTAGTGCATGGACCGGAGGATAGCCGGGCCGTCACGCCGGCGGCTCGAGCGCGACGGACGGAGCGAGGGCCGGGTCGCAGGGCCCGTGGTCGAGTGGCGTCCGGGATCAGGACACGGTGACGTCGGAGGCGAGGCGGTCGTCGACGAGGACGGCCGCGATCGTCCGACTCCGCGCCTGCCCGCCAAGGGCCTCGACGAACGGTCCGCGATCGATCCCGAGCAGGACGACGTCGTCGAGCGCCGTGACCGTCGCCGTTCGCGGGACGTCGCGGACCAGGGCGATCTCGCCGAACCCGTCGCCGGGTCCCAACCGCCGGGCCTCGCGGCCCATGACGCTGACGCCCAGCGCGCCCGTTTCGACGACATAGAAGCGATCCCCGGGGTCGCCTTCCCGGATCACCGTCGTGCCCCGCGAGTGATGGCTGCGGACGATGCCGCCGGCAAGTCGTTCGAGGACCGGGCCCGAGAGCGGCGCCAGCATCGGGACCCCGCGCAGCAGGCGGAGCTCCGCGGCGCGCCCCACATCGAGTCGATCGCCGCGGACGATGGCGCTCCCGACGAGGACCAGGACGACCGGCAGCGAGAGACCGGCGACCGCGAACGCGGCGCGATTGCCGACGAGGGTGATCGCCAGCGGGACCGCGAGGGCACCGAGCGCCGTCGCGCCCATCATCATGCCCTGGAGCACCCCGAAGACGCGGCTCATCACGTCGTCGCCGGCCAGCCGGTGGATGAGTGTCTGGGCGCCGACGTTGGTGAGACCGGAGCCGATCCCGGCGAGGACCAGGAGCGCCGCGGCCGCGAAGGATCCCGTCGCGATCGCGATCGTGGCGATCCCCGCTCCGAACAGGACGGCGCTGGCCGCCAGCGACAACCCGAGCCGCTCGCGCCCGACGAGCAGGAGCCCGGCCACGGAACCGAGGATCGCCCCGACACCGCCGATCGCGCCGACGAAGCCGACCCCGCCGCCGTCGAGGCCCATGAGCTCGATCGCGAGGACCGCATAGAGGATGTCCATCGCTCCGACGAGGAAGGTCCCCCAGGTCGCGATCAGGACGACCGCCCGGAGCCGGTCGTCGGCGAGGATCGCCGAGACGCCGCCGATCAGCTCGCTGGCGGTCGACCGCCAGCGGTCGATTCGCGGGGCTGCGTCGACGGCGTCAGGAACTGAGCCCCCGACCGGGGCGAAGGCCGCGGCGTCTCCGCGGCGGAGGAACGAGGACCGTCGGACGACCCCCAGGACGGCCAGGCTGCCGACGACGTTGCCGACGGCCGCCACGACGAACACGGCCGCCGGGCCGCCGAGACCGAGCACGAACCCGGCCCCCAGCGGACCGATCAGCGAGCCGGCGCTCTCGCCCATCCCCGACACGACGTTGGCCGCGGTCAGGTCGTCGGGTGACGTGACGACCTCCGGCATGAGCGCGGAGTGGATCGGCCGGGACAACGCCACGAGGGTTGCCGTGATCGTCGCGAGCAGGTAGATCAGCAGAGGGTGGGATCCGG
>DATAIW010000159.1:0-3365 GCA_036262455.1 Candidatus Limnocylindrales bacterium
CGGCTTCAGGTAGGCGCTGGCCGAGCTGATGAAGACGAACTGGTCGGCCCGGTCGCGAAAGAGGCGAAGATCACGCTCGATGTCGTCGGGTGTGAAGGCGATCCAGTCCACCACGACATCGAACCGGTGGCCGGCCAGCGCACGCTTCGTGGCCGCCTCGTCCCGCAGGTCAGCGACGAGCGACATTGCGCCGCGCGCCCGGTCCGGATTGCTGCCGCGATTGAGGAGGAAGAGCTCCACGCCGCGCTCCACGGCCAGGCGGGTGCAGGCGCTGCTGATCAGGCCGGTGCCACCGATGAACAGGACCTTCATCGCTCGCCTCCCTCGGGACCGGCCAGCGAGCGCAGGGTTTCGGGGATCTCGCGAGCGCCGGCACCCACTATTGTCCCTGAAGCCGGGTGGCGCGTCGTTGGCTGGTCTTCCTGCGAGGTGCCCGGCGCCGTCGGCCAGCGGCGCGTGGATCACCCTCGGGATTGAAGGTCGGAATCTGCGCCTGGCCGTCCGCGCGGAGCCGGGCTCTGCGGACGGCACGACGACTCACCGCCGCCCACGTCGAGTACATGGCGACCGACTCCGTGAGCGAGGCGCTCGTTCTGGAAGCCAACCTCGCCACGCGATGCCGGCCGCGGCCTACCGAGGCGCGGCACCGCGAAGTGGCCGCTCCGCATGACCCACACGGTGGCCCCGACGGCAACCAGCGCCGACGTCCCGCCGCCCACCGCCAGCGCGACCGGCGTCCCGAAGGACGAGGCCAACCACCCGGCGAACAGGCCGCCCACCGGGGTCGAGCCCGCGAACACCGTCGTGTAGACGCTGAGGACGCGGCCGCGCAGCGCATCCGGTACCGCCAGCTGGATCGCCGAGTTCGCGGTGGCCGTCATGGCGATCGCGCCCGCCCCCGCCCCGAACATCGCCACCAGGGCCAGCGGGAAGAAGCGGACCCCGGCGAACACCACCTCCAGGGCTCCGAGGGCGAACGCCCCGCCCAGCAGGATCGAGAGTTTCGGCCGGCGCAGATAGGCGATCGCCAGGGCGGCCATCAGCGAGCCGAGGCCCATCGCCGACATGAGGAACCCGAAGCCCGACGCGCCGACGTGCAGCACGCCGTCGGCCATGGCCGGCATCAGGACGTTGAAGTTCATGCCCGTGGTCGCCACCAGGCCGACCAGGGTCACCGCCAGCAGGACCACCGGCGTCCGGCGGACGTATCGGAGGCCCTCGCCCAGGTTCGCGCCCACCTCGCCCACGCTGTGGGGGCGGGCCAGGCGCGCCCCGCCGCGCAGGTCCGCCTCGCGCATCGCCAGGAGGCTGGCGATGACCGCCACGAAGCTCAGGCCGTTGAGGAAGAAGCAGATCGTCACGCCCGCCACGCCGATGACGAGGCCGGCCACGGCCGGGCCGAGGATGCGGGCGGCGTTGAACATGGCCGAGTTCAGGCCGACGGCATTGGCCACGTCCTCGCGCCCGACCATCTCCATGACGAAGGCCTGGCGAGTCGGCATGTCGACGGCGTTCACGAGGCCAAGGGCGAAGGCGAGGGCGAGGACGTGCCAGACCTGGACGATGCCGCTCCAGGACAGGCCGGCCAGGACCAGGGCCAGGACCATGAGGATGGCCTGGGTACCGATGATCGTCCGCCGCTTGGGGAGGATGTCGGCGAGGATGCCGCCGAAGAGTCCGAGCACGAGCACCGGCGTGAACTGGATCGCGGCGACGACACCCAACCAGAACGGATCGTGGGTCAGCTGCAGCACGAGCCAGGCCTGGGCGACCGACTGCATCCAGGTCCCGACGAGCGAGATCAGCTGGCCGAACCAGAAGAGCCGGAAGTTGCGGTGGCGCAGGGCGCCGCGCCAGCGGAGCCCTGCGACCCGGGGCAGCCGGCGGCGGCTCAACGGTCCGACCCCGGTTCGGTCGCGGCAGCCAGCTCCTGTTCGGCAGCGGCCAGGAGGTCGTGCAGCCTGCCTCGCCGGGCCTCGACGTCATCGAACATCGCCTGGAGGCGTGCCAGCTTGGCGTTCAGGCGCCCGTGCAATCCTTCGATGCTGGCCAGGCGCTCGAGCAGGATCCGCCGCCGCTCGACTGGGTCGTCGGTCGCCTTCAGCGCCGCGCGGGTCCGCCGCCGCGATTCTTCGTCCTCAAGGATCTGGCCGATGTCGGCTATGGACAGGCCGGCGTCGTCGCGAAGCCCCTTGATGAGGCGAAGCTGCTCCAGGTCCGAGGCGTCGTAGAGGCGATAGGCTCCTTCGGACCGTGCCGCCGGCCGCAGGAGGCCGCGCTCCTCGTAGTAGCGAATCGAGCGCGGAGTGAGGCCGGTCTCCTCGGCCACCTCCTGGATGCGGAGGAGGCGATCGGAGGCGCTGGCCTGGGTTCGGGGCAAGGCTGTCGTCACCTGGGTGATGATACCAAACCTTACCGTTTACGTAAAGGTTATGGTTGGCTGGCGGTCATGCCCGAGCCAAACAGGCGAGGAGCCCCGTCCCTTTCCGGCCCCGGCACACGAGGGTCGGGCAGTCGGCACGAGGCCGACGTGTCAGAGCGCTACTGCCCTCCGAGCGACGCCTCGTACGCGGCGTTCTCATGCGCTCGCTGCTCGGCCCGGATCGGCAGAGTCCCCACGGCCGCCAGCATGAACGCCACCGCCATCAAGCTGAACACGATCGGCAGCCCGGCCGAGTTGCCGGCGGCGCCGATGATCGCGCCGTAGATCGCGACCCACAGCGACCCGACCCCGAAGGCGAGGGTGAAGTAGACCGCGAACGAGGCGTCCCGGATCGACGGCCGGGCGATGTCGGCGAGGAGCGCCTGGAGCTGCGGGCTCTCCGCGAAGCTGAACAGGCCCATGAGGACGATCCCGGCCCACAGCCCGACAACGCTGGACCCCGAGGCGAGGAAGACGACGAATCCGATCGCGCCGCCGAGGTAGACGCCGACGATGAGCGGCTTCCGACCGATCCGGTCGGACAGCCAGCCCGCGACCAGCGGCATCGGCACCGAGAAGACGATGAGCGCGCCGTACATCAGCCCCGACAGGGAATCGCTCAGGCCGATCACCTTCGTGAGGTAGATGAGCGCGAAGAGATTGACGACCCCCAACCCGCGCCCGCCGCCGCCGAGGATCGAGGTCAGGTAGAGCCAGCGCAGGTCGCGATCGTGGACGATCGTCCGGAACGCGGCCCGCACGCTCCCGCCGGCGACTGCGGCGGCCCGGTCGGTGCCGCTCTCGCGGACGAGGAGGAGGATCGCGATGGAGATCGCGATCGCCGGGATCCCGAAGACGATGGCCGCGCCGCGCCAGCCGAACGAGGCGATGATCAGCGCCCCGACCGCCGCCCCGACGACCGCCCCGACATTTCCGCCGGCGA
>DATAIW010000160.1:0-5086 GCA_036262455.1 Candidatus Limnocylindrales bacterium
AGGCCTGCGTCCCATCGACGAACACGTTGATGTGCTCGCGCAGCGTCGGTCCGGACCGGCTCGACGATCCACGTGATTCCGGCGGTCTCAGGCGGCTGAGGGGCGCGGCCGGGCGTTGTCGCGTGGCCGGAACGAGACGGCCAGCGGCCCGTGCGAATCGCCGAATACCTCGCGACATCCGGCGGGATCGCGTCCGCCCGATGCTCCGGCGCACCATCCGAAGATGCGGCTATTCGAAACGGGGGGCGGGCCCTCCCGCGGCGGGACGGCCGATCTCGCGCGCGAACGCGAGGACGGAGCTCAGCCCAGCAGGCCGACCCGGCTCAGCTCCTCCCCGAACGGATCGAACGGATCGGAGCGTTCGGCGACGGCGTCGGCGCCCAGGCGAAGGTCGGCCGCGTCGGGTGGCTCGTCGCCGATCACCGCCCGCCAGCCGTCGTCGGCGAGCCGATCGAGCGTCTGCAGCGCGGCAGCGGCGGTGGCGCGTGCGTGCTCGAGGGCGACGCCGACCAGCACCCGCGACTCGGTCGATGCCGCGAGAGCGGCGGCCACCGACGCGGCGATCCGGGTCGACCGGATGTCGGCGGCCGACGGAACGCGCCGCAGGATCGCGGCCGTGCCCTGGTGCGGCTGGACGGCGGCGGCGAGCGCCGGCCACAGGTCACCGGTAGCCCGCCCCTCCGCGCGCGGTTCCTCGAGGACGAGTCCGATCGACGGCAGAAGGGCGCGACGAAGTGCGATCTCGGCGGTCGCGAACGCCACCGGATCCGTTTCGCCGGCGAGCCACGAGGTCAGTCCGCCGACGACGATCTGGTCGTCCGGCAGGCCGTTGCCGCGAGCGATCGCGACGGCCACGAGCTGGAGCGCAAGGGCCCGTCCGGCACGCGACGCCGGGCTCGAAGGCATGCCCCGGGCGATGTCGGGCCCGACGACGAGCGGACCGGCGCCGAGCACCGCCACGACCCCCGCCCGGGCAAGGAGCGCCTGCCCGAACGCATGGTCGGCGAGTGCCCGATCGGGGGCGACGTGCCCGTCGATGATTTCCGCCAGTGGATCCGAGACGGCCATGTCGATCCGCTCGAAGCCGGCCACGATCGCGCTCTCCGGGATCCCGAGCGGCGGAGGCACGATCCCGAGCCGGACATAGCCACGGCGTTCGGCGGCGGCCTCGTCGAGGTCGCGGCGGAGGCTGCCGAGGGCGCGCTGACTGCCGCTCGGGGCCAGTTCGAGGAGGTCCGGATCGGGGGACGCGATGCCGGCTCGCGGCCGCCAGTCCGGCACATCGCGCCCGGCCCGCCGCAGGTGATCGGTCAGCTCGCGCCCGATCGGGACCTCGATCTGGAGCAGGTCGGCGCCGGCCTCGACCGCGATCCGGGCCTCGTCGAGCGCTTCGCCCAGGTCGAGCCCGCTGATCGCCGCCGCGATCCACGGCCGGCCTGGCTCGCCGAGCAGGGCGATGAGCTCCGATCGCGCCGTCCGGTTGGCATCGATCCGCTCGACCGCGGCGGCGACGAGGCGACTGGCCTCCTCCTCGGCGATGGCCCGCCGATCCGGCTCGCGCAGGAGGGCGCCCTCCAGCCCCAGGTCGACCGCCCCGGACGCGACGTCCAACGCCAGCCGCTGCGGATCGAGGTCGTACTCGGCGAGGGCGATCGCGAACGGCAGGACGATCCCGCCACCGAGCCGGCCGGGGCCGCCACCGAGATAGCGGTCGACGACCGACCAGGCGAGCGGCCGCCCGGCCGCATCGAGCCCACTGACCCCGAACATCCGGAGCATGGCCCGCTCGCGCCCGACCGTGGTCGACGCGCGGGCCCGACCGGCCCAGGCGCCGGCGAGCGTCTCCGCGCGGTCGGCGAGGCGGTCGAGCGGTCCGAGGTCGGTCGTCATCGACCGCAGTATGCGGTCAGCGCGGTCTGCGCTGGGCGATCAGCCCGAGGAGCAGGTCCGGAAACGCCCGGATGTCGAGCGGCTTGCCCCGAATGCGTCGCATCCGGTGTCGAGGCAGCCGCCGGTAAACGGGGCCACGTGGCCACGTGGCCACGCCGCGGCGGACCCCGATCAGGTCTCGTCGGGTCGAGTCCGGGCGGGCGCACCGATCCAGACGTGGCCGTCCGCGAAGCGCTCCGCTTTCCAGATCGGCGCCCGCGCCTTGGTCTCGTCGATGGCATAGCGAGCCGCGCGAAACGCCGCGTCGCGGTGCGGCGCCGCGGCGACGACGACGATGCTCGCCTCGCCGAGCGGGACCTCGCCCGTGCGGTGGACGATGGCGAGGCGCTCGACGCCGAATCGTTCGGCGATCTCGTCGGCGATGGCCGTCAGGATCCGGATCGCCATCGTGTCGTGGGCCTCGTAGCCGAGCGACTCCACCAGGCGCCCGGCGTGACGAGCCGCTTCCGCCTCCTGGCCTGGTGCGGGCGTCCCGGGGGAGACACGCGTCCGCCCGACGAACCCGACGACCGCGCCGTCCTCGTCGGTCGCCAGGCGGGCCTCGAGCTCGGACAGGATCGTCGGCGCGAACGGTGCGTCTCGAAGCTCGAGGATCCGCCGCGGACCGGCGGTGTCGCCAGAGGCGTCGCTCGTGGCGGCGCGCTCAGACTCGTTGGATCCACCGCTGACCGGCGGGATGAACGCCACCTCGTCGCCGTCGCCGAGGGCCGTCGCCGGCTCCGCGTAGTCCCCGTTCCGGGCGAACCGGACCGAGGCGCGACCCGGGGCGAGGACCGGGAACCGGGCGACGACCGCCGCCCAGGCGTCCTCGATCGTGGCGCTGTCGCCCAGCTCGAGGGGCACCTCGCGGGTACCCGCGAGCTCCCGCTGGATCGCGAACAGTCGGACGCGGATCTGCACGTGGGCGCTCCTCAGCCGGTCAACCCGTCCCGGTCAACCGCGGAGGCCGGCGAGGAGCAGGCCGTCGCCGACCGGCAGGATCGTCGCGTTGAACCGCGGATCGCCGAGAACGACCGCATCGAAGTCCCTGAGGGCGGTCGTCTGCGGATCGGTGAGGGCGGCGTCGGTCACCCGGCCGCTCCACAGGACGTTGTCGGCGACGACGAGCGCGCCCGGCGAGAGGCGTGGGACGAGGGCGTCGAGATAGGCCTGGTACTCGGGCTTGAGCGCGTCGATGAAGGCGAGGTCGAATGGCCCGGCCAGGGCCGGATCGCCCGCAGCGAATGCGTCGAGCGCCTTGGCCGTGACGACCGTGATCCGCTCGTCCGCGATGCCTGCCTCGCGCCACCAGCCGCGGGCGCGCTCGGTCCGCTCGCGATCCGGGTCGATCGTGACGATCGTCCCGTCGGCCGGCTGACCGAGCGCCATCCAGAGCGTCGAGTAGCCGTACGCCGTCCCGACCTCGACGATCCGGCGGCGTCCGGCGGCGAGCGCGGCGAGCACCCGGCCGCTGTCCCGATCGACGATCGGGATGTTGCCCGGGGCCGCGGCGATCTCGATCGCCTCGAGCGCCGCGTGGATCGGCATCGTCAGGCCCTCGATCCAGCGCATCTCGCGCGCGCCCGGGACCCAGTTCCGATTGTCTTTCATCGTCCCTCCCGTTCCGGCCGCCCGATGTCGATCGATCCGGTGGTCGTCATACGAGCAGTCCCGCCCCGAAGTACAGGCCGGCCGCGAGGATCGTTCCGGCGGCAATCGTGCCGACATTGATGTAGAGCAGCCCGGTCGCCGATTCCATGGACCGGCTGCGGGCAGTCTGGACGGCCGCCCACGAAACGATGAGCGGGAAGATCAGCCCGACGATCAGGCGGAGCCAGACGAACATCGCCCACGGTCCGACGAGGACGGCGAACGGCCCGCCGCCACCCGGCCCCGCCCCGGTCGTCACCCAGACCGCGAACAGGACGACCTGCAGACCGACCACCGCGAGCAGGATTCGCGAGATCAGGATCAGGGGCGCCTCGGGCAGCTTCGGTGTGACCAGGTACCAGTGACCGAGGATCATCGCCGCGAACACGCCGCCGGTCGCCATCGTGAGGACGACGAATTGGAGCAGCAGCGGGATCGCGAGCAACACGCTGCTGCTCCAGCCGAGCGCACCGAAGACGAGCGAGGCGCCGGCGGCGGCCATCGCTGCTCCGGCGAGGAGCGGCGCGCGACGGCGCTGGATGAGCGCCACGACATAGAGCGCGGCGAGGAGGCAGAAGAGCCCGAGGGCCAGTCGGCGAGGCAGGTCGAAGACAGGATCGATCCGGATCGGCTGGCCGGCGACGGCTGTCGGCAGGGCCTGGTCGGACAGGAACGCCAGGATGCCGATCGCCACCGCGCAGGCGGCGGTGAACGACACGAACCCGCGGGTCGCGTCGGTCCGCAGCCGGGCGAGGACGACCGCCGCGAACGAGCCGAAGGCCAGTCCCGTCAGGACCGTCCAGTTGATGAACGCGAGGTTCTCGGCGATCCGCTCGGCAGGCACGATCCGAGTGTAGCCGAGGCACCCTGGTTTCCCGGCCGGCCGGCCGCCCTGACGAAGCAGCCGCCCGGAGTGTCGTGCAGACAGCTCGTACCGATCTGCCATCCACCATCCCCGGCAGTGAGAGTCAAGGTCGACCGGCTCGCGACACTCCTGAGCAGGCGGAATCGGTCGAAATCGCGTGTCACTTCGGTCATCCACCATCCCGGGCGGTGGGTGGCACCACCGAAGCCCGCGACCCGTGACGCGCAACCCCCGGTGGTGAATGGCACGCCCCACTTGCTCTGCGCCGGGTCGGGCCGCCGATCGCGGACCGCTCGGCCCTGCAATCCGGCGCCGAACGGACGAAGATCCTTGCAACAGCCTTCCGCCCAGCTCACGAGAGGATCGACGACCGATGGCCATCAACCCCAACACGACGTTTACCTGGTTTGGTCACTCCTGCTGGGAGGTGACGACTCCCGGCGGCAAGACGATCCTCCTCGACCCATGGTTCGGCAATCCGCTCAGCCCGCGCCCACCGGGCGCCGTCGACCGCTGCGACGTTCTGCTCGTCACCCACGGCCACGACGATCACTTCCACGACGCCGTGTCGATCGCCAGCCGGACGCGCCCGGTCTGGCCGTGCATCCACGAGATGAGCCTCTGGCTCGGCCGGAACTACGC
>DATAIW010000161.1:0-5804 GCA_036262455.1 Candidatus Limnocylindrales bacterium
CAGCCCGGCGACCTCGTGATCTGGGGCGGCGGGACCCACGTGGGGATCTACCTTGGGAACGGCATGGCGATCTCGACGCTCCTGAACGGGGTCCGCATCCACTCGATCCGGGCCACCACCGCGCGGTTCACGGCGTTTCTCCATACCGGCATCGCCGGTATGGCGGCGACCGCGGTCCCGCGCCCGGCGCAGGCAACGGCGGTGGTCGCGAAGGCCGCGACCGTCACAGCCCGCCGCGTCACGACGACCGCGCTCCGCCTCCGGTCCGGCCCCTCCACGGCAGCCCGCGTGCTCTCCACGCTGGCCGCACACGCGAGGGTGGGCGTGGTCCGCGTCGCGAAGGACCGCTCCGGTCGGACCTGGTACGGCGTCCTCGTCGGGGGCCGCCTCGGCTGGCTGGCCGGCTGGTACACGCGCGCGATCTGACCGTTTCGCCACCCCGCCGTCCCGCGAGCCCGCCCCGGATCCCCGGCGGCGGGCTCGCCCGTTAAGGGCCTCGCAGGGGAGATGGCGGCCCCGGACACCGGGTGCCGGTGCCGGCTGCCGGGCCCCAGTGCGGGCGTCGGCGCGGATGTTGGCAGGGCAGCCAGACAAGCCGCGCGGTCGCTGTCAGCCTGGCTGTCAGTCCGCCAGCGCCCGGCGGCGGATCACCTCACGCTTCGCTGGATCGCGCCCAGAGGTTGATCCCGCTCTCCGTCGCGTAGCGATCGATGTCGGCGAGCTCCGTCGCAGAGAACTCGAGGTGCTGGAGGGCGGCAACGTTCTCTTCGAGTTGCCCCACGCTGGACGCCCCGACGAGCGCCGAGGTCACACGCGGGTCGCGGAGTGTCCAGGCGAGGGCCATCTGCGCCAGGCTCTGACCTCGACGCTTCGCGAGATCGGCGAGCGCCCGGACCTTGGCCAGGGTGTCGTCGCCGAGGAGCGTCGGCGGGAGGGAGCCACCCGCCGCGCCACGCGAGCCGGCGGGGATGCCGTCGAGGTACTTGCCGGTAAGCAGCCCTTGAGCCAACGGCGAGAAGACGATGCAGCCGACTCCTTCGTCGCCGAGGACATCGAGCAGGCCCCCTTCGATCCAGCGATTGAGCATGGAGTAGGACGGCTGCGCGATGAGCAGCGGCGTTCCGAGCTCACGCAGGATGGCCACGGCCTCGCGCGTCTGCGATGCCGAGTACGACGAGATTCCAACGTAGAGAGCCTTGCCCTGCCGCACCGCAGTGTCGAGGGCGACCATCGTTTCCTCGAGCGGCGTCTCCGGGTCGAACCGGTGGGAGTAGAAGATATCGACGTACTCGAGGCCCAACCGACGGAGGCTCTGGTCGAGGCTGGCGGTCAGGTATTTGCGCGAGCCCCAGTTGCCATAGGGTCCCGGCCACATGTCGTAGCCGGCTTTCGACGAGATGACCAGCTCATCCCGATGGCCGGACAAGTCCGCCGCGAGAACTCGACCGAAGTTCTCCTCCGCGGCGCCGTACGGCGGCCCATAGTTGTTGGCCAGGTCGAAATGGGTGATCCCCAGGTCGAAGGCCCGGCGAATCACCGCTCTCTGGCTGTCGATCGACCGATCGTGTCCGAAGTTCTGCCACAGCCCGAGCGACATCGCGGGCAGGTGAAGCCCGCTCCGCCCGGAACGCCGGTACAGCATGTCGTCGTAGCGGGTGGGAGCGGGAAGGTACGTCATGAGTTCCATTCTGCCACTCCCGTCCCGCACCGGGTGACGGCGGGCGCGAGCGCCCGCCGGCTTGCGTCTGTATGTCGAGCGCCCCGTGTTGGATCGCGTCGTTGCGGGCCTCGTTGGGCAAAGAGCAGCGGCCGCCGGTGTCGCGACTGCGCGAGCACAGTACCGAGCACCACCCACGCGGGCAGGGCAGCGAGCGCGTAGCGGGGCATCGAGTCGCACTGGGACACGAGCAACGGCAACAGCGTCCCGCAAGAAAAGAGGGCGAGATCGATGTCTCGCCGTCGGACGAGGAGAGCGAGGCCGACCAGTGGCATGCCGAGACCGAGTGCGATCTGGGGCAGGCTGACAATCGAGCGCGAACTGAGCAGACCGAGGAGCCGAATGTGGCTTCCTGTCCGGCGAAGAAGGACGGCGTGCCGCGCAGGTAGCCAGCCGGGTCGCCGAGGATCCAGGCGATCGCCGACCACCAGGCGACGAGGGTGAGTGGGCCGGCGACGAGCAGCACGGCCTCAGCCAGGGTGGGGCGGCGGCGCTCGCGGAGCGGCCCGGCCAGCGCCAGCAGCGAGACGGCGGGGCCGACGAGCCTGGTGCTGACGACCGGTTGGCGCGAAACTCGGACCGCCAGCCTTGGAGCCCAGGATAGAGCACGGTGATCAGCCCCTGGCGCCGCCGGTGAAGTTCCATGACGCGAGATGGAGCGTTGGCACGAGGTAGACGCTGTCCCAGCCACCGAACAGGAGGGCGCGCTCGGCCCCGACGGCGCGGACCGTCCCCGGAGCGAACGCCTCGATGAACGACTGGGTGAACCGCAGGTTCGTGACCGGCCGTACGATCCGGCCCCGCTCGATGAGCCAGACGCCGTTGCGGGTCAGCCCCGTCACGACCTGGGTCTTCGGGTCGAGGATCCGGGTGTACCAGAAGTCGGTGACAAGGACGCCGCGGTCGACGCCAGCGATGAGCTCATCGGCGGTCTTCGCGCCCGCGGTCATGACGAGGTTTGCCCCGAGCGCGCCCCACGTCCCGCCGCCCTCGACCGCGTGACCGGTGCTCTCCGCGCCGGCCTTCCGGGCGGTCCGCCGATTGTGGAGCAGGCCGCTCGTCACCCCCGCCGAGACGAGGTCGCGCCGCCGCTTCGGCGTCCCCTCGATGTCGAACGGGATGCCGACCATGTCCGGGTCGGCGACGTCGTCGCGGAGGGTGATCGAGGGGTCGAACTGCGTTTCCCCGAGGCGAACGAAGGAGCGCCCATCCTCCACGGCCCGGCCGTTGAAGCCGTGAACGAGCAGGAAGGACAGGATATTGGCGACACACTCCGGCTCGAGGATCACCTCGTACCGGCCAGGCGACAGGTCGGTCGGGTCGCTCGCCGAACGGGCCTTGCCGGCGGCCCGCTCGCCGACCGGGCGGCCGGCGAGATCGGCCAGCCTGACGGAAACCCGCCGGGCGCTGCCATCGGCTGTCGGCGTCCGGGCGATGCCGTCGAGGTTCGCCGTGGTCCCGCGGCCGGTCAGCCACTGGCCGGCGCTGTTGGCGAAGGCGACCGTGATGGCGCTCGTCGAGCAGAAGCCAGCGGTCTCGAGTCCACCCGCCGCATCGACGAAGTCGCGGACCCGTCGGGCGCGTTCGTCGGGCCTGCCGGCGGCGGTCGCCTCGTCCCAGTGCCCGACTGGCGGCGCGTCGGCGTCCGAAGCCGGGGTGGGGACGGTCAAGCCGGGCCAGTCGGGGTCGGCCGGGGCGATCCTCGCCGCATCAACGACGTCGGCGACCAGCCGACGGAGCGTGCCGTCGTCGACCGGCCCGTCGAGCGCGCCGGAGGCGACGCGACCGTCGAGGGCGACCCGGAGCAGGACGTGGCTGACCTCCTCGGCGACGTTCTGATGGATGAAGTTGGTGGCGAAGCGGGTCAGGCTGTCGATGCCGCGGCGGACGGTGACCTCCGCCTCGGCCGGACCGGCCTGCTCGGCGACGAGATCGAGGACCCGCTCGGCGGTCGTCGCGGGCTCGCTCGTCGACGAGTTCCCACCGGCCGACCCGCGCCCGGTCGTCTCGGTCGTCATCCCCGGACCCCCACCCGGATCCCGCGGAAGCGGGCCGGGACCGCCGGATGACCGGTGTGGCCGATCTGCTGGGGTTGGCCCTTGCCGCAGTTCGGCGTCCCCCAGAACGTCCACTCGTCCGGCCCGCCGAGCATGTCGAGCGAGCCCCAGAACCGCGGGCTGATCGCCGTGTACGTCGGGTTCTTGAGCAACCGGCCCCGCTTGCCGCCCTTGATCTCCCAGCCGATCTGGCAGCCGAACTGGAAGTTCAGCCGCTTGTCGTCGATCGACCAGGAGCGGTTCGTATCCATCAGGATCCCGTCGTCGGTGGCCGCGATCATCGCGTCGAGCGAGTCGCTGCCCGGCAACAGCCCGACGTTCGTCATCCGGACCATCGGGATCCGGTTGAAGCCTTCCGCCCGGATCGCGCCGGCGGACCGTTCGATGCCGGCCAGCGCCGCCGAATCCCGGCCGCTCAGCGTCCCGACCCAGACGCCGTCACGGACGATGTCGACCGGATGGGCCGGCGTCCCCTCGTCGTCGAAGCCGAAGCTGCCGAGGGCGCCGGGCAGGGTCGCATCGGCGGTGATGTTCATCAGCTCCGAGCCGAAGCGAAGCGAGCCGAGCTTCGGCAGCTCGAGCCACGACGTCCCGGCAAAGGCCGCCTCCCAGCCGAGGATCCGGTCGAGCTCGACGGCATGACCGACCGACTCGTGGATCTGGAGCGCCATCTGCTCGCTGCCGAGGATCAGGTCGGTCGCATCCAGGGACGGGCACTGATCGGCCGTCAGGAGGGCGCGCGCCTCCTCGGCGATCCGCGCCGCATTGGCCGGCAGATCCAGCTCGCGGATGAGCTCCCAGCCGCGGGTGCCGTACTGACCCCGGATCCCCGGGTAGCTGCGCTGCTGCGTCTCGCGCTCGCCGACGGCCAGCGCCGAGATCGACGCCCCGCACTCGACGATGTGCTGGTCGATCCGGTGACCCTCGCTGCTGACGAGCCACTTGCGGGTGTCCCAGATGCGATGGCTCGCCTCGGACACGTCGGCGCCGTGCTCGCCCATCGTCCGCGTCACGCTTTCGAGCAGATCGCCCTTCTCGGCGAGGGACACCGACCAGGGATCCGCGCGGTAGTCGTTCTGCCATGAACCTTGAGTCGCCGGCTCCTCGACAAGGCCGAGGTCGGCACCCGGCACGAGGGTCGACGCCCGGGCGACGGCGGCTGCCTGCTCTCCGGCCCGTCGCGCCGCTGCCGATCCCACGTCCGGCACCGCGAAGAAGCCCCAGCTCGACCCGATCAGGGCCCGGACGCCCACACCGGCCCGCTCCTCGCGGTCGAGGCTCTCGACGGCGCCGTTGCGGGCCGCCATCGCCTCTGTCCGCATCTCCATCACCCGTGCGTCCGCGTAGCGGGCACCGGCGTTGAGCGCGGCCTCGACCGCGGCGGTGGCGACATCGTACATCGCCCACATGCTAGGCCGATGTCGACCCCCGTGCGAATCTCTGGGATCAGCTGTCAGACGAGCCCTTCGAGCCGCCGCACGGCGGCATCCGGTCCGGGAAGAGAACACGCGACGGGCACCCGCACGAAACCCGGCGATCTCTGGCAGTTCGGGGACCATGGCCCGCCCCCCGACGGTGCGACGCCGACCCTGCTGACGACCGATCCACCCTACTGCGTCCCAAGTTGCAGGAGACACACGATGGGTCCCACCGGGACGGCCTGTGCTCGTTCGAGGTCCTCATCGAGGACTACACGCTCGGCGGCGACCCGGCCCTCGCCCTGATGGCACGGGTCGTCCACGGGGCCGACGTGTCCGAGGACCGCGACGCAACGCCCCAGTCACCGGGTCTCCTTGCGATCGACGACCAGCGCCAGCTGGAGCTCGAGCTCCCGGTGTATGACGCGCTCTACGCCTGGGCGCAACGCGAGGTCGCGTCGAGGGCGAGTTGACACGGGTGGTCCGCGCGACCTCGAGCGCCGTCCTTGCCCGCAACGGCCGCCTGCTCTTCGCGCGACGCGGATGGCTCGACTCTTGGGCCACGGCGCTCACCCTGGCCCGAGACGCCACGATCAGCCTGCGGCTGATGAG
>DATAIW010000162.1:0-3197 GCA_036262455.1 Candidatus Limnocylindrales bacterium
AACACGACCGCGAGCGCGACATCCGGCGGCGAGGGAGCGTCGGGTCAGCCGGACGAGGCTGCGGCGATCGCGACCTGGGAGCGCCGAGCCGCGGACCTCCGGGACCGGCGCGATCGGCTCGCCGCCCAGCAGGCCGACGCCGATGCCGCACGCCGCGAGATCGAGGGCCGACGGGCCCGGGCCGAGGCGACCGTTGCGCTGGACGAGGAGCGGATCGTTCGATCCGAAGGCGATGCCGTCGCCCTCACCGAGCGCGAGGAGACGATCGTCGAGGAACGCCGACGCCTGGCGGCCGAGCTGTCGTCCGCGGTCGAGCGCGAGGAGCGCGCCGGGGCCGTGCTGGCCGAGGTGCGCGCCGCCGATGCCGCCGCGCGCGACCGCCTCGCTGCCTCCGAGCGTGCCGCGTCCCAGGCACGCGAGCGACTTCGCACGGCCGACGAGCGCCTGCGGGCCGCCGACCGGGCGGATCTCGAGGCGCGTCTCGGGCGGGACGCCCTTCGCGAGCAGTTCCTCGTCGAGCTGGCCGGCCTGGGCGAGCTCGGGCGACGGCGGCTGGAGGCCGAAGCCGGGGTGATTCCGGTGGCGGTCGGGCCGGGTCCGATCCCCGATCGAGAGGACCCGGACCCGGACGCGGCCACGACCGATCCGGCCGGGAGCGAGTCCGACGACACCGTGGCCCTCGAGGCGGCGCTCGATGTCGTCGTCGCCCGCTGGGCGACCCAGCCGCCGGCCGGCGATGTCCCGTCGCCTGGTCGTCTCGGCACGCTCCGTCGTCGATACCACGAGCTGGGGGCTGCGAACCCGTTCGCGGTCGACGAGTACGACGCCCTCCGCCAGCGCCTCGAGAGCCTCGACACCCAGCAGCGCGACCTGCGGACGGCGATCGACAAGACCCGCCTGCTCATCGGCGAGCTGAACACGATGATCGCGGACCAGTTCAGGACGACGTTCGCGGCCCTCGAGACGGCGTTTGACGCGCGGTTCAAGCAGCTGTTCGGTGGCGGTTTTGCGCGGCTGTCCCTGACCGACCCAGCCGACCTCGCCGCGACCGGGGTCGAGATCGTCGCCCGACCGCCGGGCAAGAAGGCCCAGGCGCTGGCGATGCTCTCGGGCGGCGAGCGGGCCCTGACCGCGGTGGCCCTCCTGTTCGCGATGCTCGAGGTCCGGCCGGTGCCGTTCTGCGTCCTCGACGAGGTCGACGCCGCCCTCGACGAGGCGAATGTCGGGCGGTTCTCCGATGCGCTCCGGAGCCTCGCCGACCGGACCCAGTTCATCGTCATCACCCACAACCGGGGCACGATCGAGGCCGCCGACGCGCTCTACGGCGTGACCGTCGGTGACGATTCGGTCAGCCGGGTGATCAGCCTCCGTCTCGACGAAGCCCAGGCGATCGCCGATCGGCAGGGCGCCGACGCCCGATGGAGCGACGACCAGCTCGATGCGCGCGGATCGGCCGATCCGTCCGCCGATCCGTCCGCCGTTTCGTCCCCGGATTCGTCCGCCGACGCGGCCTCGACCGCTCTCGCCGAGGTCGGCTGATGTTCTGGCGACGCAAGCGCGAGGAGCCCGAGGCCGAGCCCTCGACGGACCCGCTCGAGTCCGGCAACACGGCCGACCGGCGGCCGCCCGACGACGACGACGCGATCGCCAACGACGGACCGTGGGAGCCCGATCCCGCGGACTTCGAGCCTGACGCGGCGTGGGGCCCGTCCGGTGCTCCGCCCTTCGATCCCGAACCCGCACCGACCGCCGAGCCGATCTTCTTCGACGCTCCCGAGCCCGAACCCATCCAGCCCGTCGTCGAGCCGGCCGGCTCCCTCGATCACGGCCTGGCGCGAACCCGCGGCGGGTTCATGTCCCGGCTGCGCGGCTTCCTCGTCGGCGACGATGGGAGCGGCCCGTCCTGGGACGACGTCGAGGAGACGCTGATCGCGGGCGACGTCGGAGCGGCCCTGGCGATGGACATCGTCGAGCGGGCGCGCGGCCGCCGCGATCCCGCGGGGGCGGAGGCCGCCGTCCGCGCCGAGCTGACCGCGCTCCTCGTGCCGCGCGAGCCCGGCTGGGAACCCCGCCCGGCGGTCAGCGGCGGGCCGGCGATCCTCCTGATCGTCGGGGTCAACGGGACGGGCAAGACGACCACGATCGGCAAGCTCGCGAGCCGCTACATGGCCGAGGGGCGTCACGTCCTGCTGGCAGCCGCCGACACCTTCCGGGCCGCGGCGATCGACCAGCTGATGATCTGGGCCGACCGAGCCGGGGTCCAGGTCGTGTCGCACGCGCCCGGCGCCGATCCGGGTGCCGTCGTCTACGACGCCCTGGACGCAGCGATCGCCCGCGGCGCCGATCTCATGATCGCCGACACGGCCGGCCGGCTGCACACGAAGTCGAACCTGATGGACGAGCTGACGAAGATCCGCCGGATCGTCGACAAGCGCCTGCCGGGCGCCGTCCCCGAGACGTTCTTCGTCCTCGATGCGACGACCGGCCAGAACGGACTCCACCAGGCGAAGGCGTTCCACGAATCGGTCGGGCTCACCGGGATCGTCCTGACCAAGCTCGACTCGACGGCCAAGGGCGGGATCGTCTTCGCGATCGAGCACGACCTCGGGATCCCCGTCCGGTTCGTCGGGGTGGGGGAGCAGGCCGGCGATCTGCTGCCGTTCGATCCCGATGCGTTCGTCGCGGCGCTGTTCGCCTGAGCCGCGTCAGCGAGAGGGCGCGGCTGCCGCGAGAGCGGCCTCGATGGCGTCGAGATGCTCCGCGCGGTGGCGCGACCGATCGACGAGCCGGTCCAGTCCCGCGGTTTGAGCCGTCGTGACCTGGACCGGGGCCAACGTCGCGACGTACGCGTCGACGGCTTCGGCTGCCGCGATCGCCTCCGCGCCGGCCACCGGACCGGGAAGCGCCCACCACTGGGCCTGCGACGCCGCGTTGATGATGTCCGTCAATGCCTCGCTGAGGCCGGGTGGCGCCACTGCTCCATCGGCCGTGGCCCGGGTCCAGCGCTCGATCACGAGCCGGTCCCAGAACGCGAGATGAGCGAGCAACGATCCGATCGTCCAGCCGGGCATCGCCTCGAGGGTGTGACGCGGCGAGGTCTCGTCACGGGGCGCAGACTGATCGGGCCGCTCATTGACTCGCTCGCTGAGTCAGATTCCGGCTCAGCGTGCAGAGCTCGGTCGCGACTCGGACCCGGG
>DATAIW010000163.1:0-2163 GCA_036262455.1 Candidatus Limnocylindrales bacterium
CTCGCCGTTGACCGCCGTCCCGAGGCCCGACGGGTTGTCGTACGGGAAGGCGTCGGGCGGGATGAAGTTCTTGCGGCGGATCGCCGCCCTGTCCATCCCGATCTCGTTGGCGAAGAGGTCCATCGCCCGCTCGATGACGTACGTCGCCTCGGGCCGGCCGGCGCCGCGATAGGCGTCGACGAACGTGGTGTTCGTGTAGACGCCGGTGACCTCGGCGTAGACGTTCGGGATCTTGTAGCAGCCCGACAGGACGCGGCCGTAGAGGGTGGTCGGGATGCCTGGCCCGATCGTCGAGAGGCGGCCGCCGAGGTTGGCGAACGTCTTGACCTTGACCCCGGTGATCTCGCCGTCGCGCTTGCCGGCGATCTCGACGTAGGTGATGTGATCGCGGCCGTGGATCGTCGAGCCGTAGCTCTCGCGGCGGCTTTCGACCCACTTGACCGGCCGGCCACCGATCAGCTTGCTGGCCCACATGACGAGGGCCATGTCGGCGTAGCAGAAGATCTTCGAGCCGAAGGCGCCGCCGACGTCGGGGCTGATGCAGCGGACCTTGTGCTCGGGGATGCCGGTCACGAAGGCGGTCAGCAGGAGCCGCTGGATGTGCGGCGTCTGGCTCGACATCCAGATCGTGTATTCCTCGGTCCCGGGGTTGTAGAGCCCGATGTCGCCGCGGACCTCCATCGGGTTCGGGATCAGGCGGTGGTTGACGAGGCGCTCGCGGACGACGACCTCGGCCTCGGCGAGGGCCTTCTCCGTGCCGGCCTTGTCGCCGACCGTCCAATCGAAAACGACGTTGTTGGGGGCGTTGTCGTGGAGCTGGACGGCGCCCGGCTGGGTCGCCTTCTCGGCGTCGACGACGGTCGCCAGCGGCTCGTAGTCGACGTGGATGCCGTCGAGCGCGTCGATCGCCTGCTCGGCCGTCTCGGCGACGACTGCTGCGACGCCCTCACCGGTCCATTTCACGGAGTCCGTGGCGAGGATCCGGGGCGTGCTGATGTTGTTCGTGATTCCGGACGCGCCGCCGGCCGGCCAGGCCATCGGCAGCGGGTTCCACGGGATGTCGGCCCCGACGATCACCGCCAGGACGCCGGGCATCGTCTTCGCCTTGGACGTGTCGACCGAACGGATGTTGGCGTGGGCGTAAGGGCTCCGGAGGATGGCCATGTGGACCATCCCGGTCAGCTTGATGTCGTCGAGATAGCGGCCCTTGCCGGTGATGAAGCGCGGATCCTCGACCCGCTTGACGGAAGCGCCGAGGACGTCCTGGACGTCGGTAGCCATCGCTGCTCTCCTCTCGGCTCAGACGTTCGCGGCGGTCGGGGCGGCGGCCCCGGCGCGCATGGTGGAGGCGGCTTCACGGATCGCGGCGACGATGTTGTGATAGCCCGTGCAGCGGCAGATGTTGCCCTCGATCGCGTGCCGGATCTCGTCGTCGGTCGGTTCGGCGTTGCGGGCGAGCAGGTCGGAAGCAGCCATGATCATGCCCGGGGTACAGAAGCCGCACTGCAGGCCGTGCTTGGCCCAGAACCCTTCCTGGAGGGCGTGCAGGGTTCCGTCGGCGGCCTGCATCCCCTCGATCGTCTTGACGTTGGCCCCGTCCGCCTGCACGGCGAGCATCGTGCAACTCTTGACGGCCTTGCCGTCGATCGTGACCGTGCAGGCGCCGCACTGGCTGGTGTCACAGCCGACATGGGTGCCGGTCAGCTCGAGGTCCTCCCGCAGGAACTGGACGAGCATCCGTCTCGGCTCGACGTCCCCCTCGCGCGGCGTTCCGTTGACGGTGAGCGCGATGTGCTCGACCACGGGTGGAGCCTCCTTCCGCGAATCGGGGGCCGGCGGTCAGGCCGGCGGGGTGCGAGTGCCCTTGTCGATGCGTCCGGGAACGGCGTCCATGGTGACCGCGTCCCGGCCGGCCTGCAAGCCGTTGGTGCGGCCCGTGATCGAGGACCGGGCCCGGGACGGAATTCGCGCGTCCCCGACCGCCGCAGGTGACCGCGCGCACCGGAGTTCCGAAGGCCGGTACTTCTGGCCGATCGATCGGGATCGCCGCGCGTTCGATTCTCCGCTCATGAGCGCTCGCACGCACCGCCTCCGCGTCCTGGCCATCGCCGCGACGATGGCCGTCGGCCTGTCCGGGGCCGATCTGTCGGCGACGGCCCTCGC
>DATAIW010000164.1:0-2270 GCA_036262455.1 Candidatus Limnocylindrales bacterium
GTCCCGTCAGACCATGCGCCGCTCGTCCTGGACCTGGACGAGCCGGGCCGCGCGTTCGATCCGGGCTGGTCCGACGCGGCGGTGCGGATCGCTGACCGGGTCGCCGCACGGCGCGCCGGCACCGAAGCCTGACGCCGCGACATCCACATTCGCCAACGGGCCGTATCATCGATCGGAGGATCAATGACGCCCGACGAAGATCACGGCATCGCGCACCTCGCGGGACACACTGGCTCGACGAACCACGACGCCCGCGATGGGAGCGAAGAGGCGGACCGCGAGCTCGAGCCGCGGCTCATGCCTGACAAGCCGCGGACGATCTCGGAAGCAGACCGGCTCCGCTACGAGGGCTACCTCGCGGAGATCCTGACCGCCCTCGGCCTCGACCTCGACACGCCCGGAACGAGCACGACCCCGCGCCGCTTTCTCCGGGCGCTCTTCGACACGACATCGGGCTACGAGGGCGATCCGAAGCTCCTCACCGCCTTCCCGACCGAGTGCCGCGGCGGCGCGAACTGCGAAATCGCGCAGGTCGTCGAGGGCCCGATCCCGTTCTTCGCGCTGTGCGAGCACCACGCTCTGCCGTTCTTCGGCAACGTCTACGTCGGGTACGTCGCGCACGAAGGGATCATCGGCATCAGCAAGCTGACCCGCCTCGTCCATGTCGTGACCCGGCGATTCGGCGTGCAGGAACGGATGACGTACCAGATCGCCGACGAGCTCGACCGGATGATGACCCCGCACGGCGTCGCGGTGTACGCCGAGGCCCACCACCTCTGCACCCAGATGCGGGGCGTCCGGGAGATCCACCCCAAGACGCGAACGACGTCGTATCGCGGCGTGTACGTGGAGAGCTCCCAGCTGCGCGGCGAGTTCTTCGACGTCAGCGGCCTCCGCCGGGCGGAGTCTTGACCCGGTCCGATCTCGCCCCGCCGACCGGCCGCCTCGAAGGACCCCGGCTCGAACGACTGTGGGACCCGACGGCCACCGCCCCGACGACGCCGGCCGGCTCGCCGCGGAACTTCCGAGGCGGGCGATTACCCCCAGGCCTCCGCGATCGATACGACGGCCATCTGCGCGTCGCGCTCCGTCCCGATCGACCGACCGTGATCGCCAACTTCGTCTCGACCCTCGACGGCGTCGTTGCGTTCGCTGTCGATGGCAGCTCCGGCGGTGGCGAGGTCAGCGGGTTCTCCGATCCGGATCGCTTCGTCATGGGCATGCTCCGGGCGATGGCCGATGTCGTCCTCGTCGGGGCGGGCACGGTCCGGGCAGCGCCGACGCACGAGTGGACGCCCCGGCGAGTGCATCCCAGATCGGCCGCGCTGTACGCGACATGGCGGAGCCGGATGGGCATCGCGAGCCCGCAGCCGACGACGATCGTCGCGACGGCGAGCGGATCGCTCGATCCAGAGCACCCGGGTCTTTCTGCACCCGACGTGCCAGTGATCCTTGCCACGACGGAGGCCGGTGCGGAGCGCCTCCGGGCCGCGGGTCTGGCGCCAAACGCGCGGATCGAGATCGCGGGGACCAGCGGGCAGGTAGCAGCGACGAGGCTGGTCGAGATTGCCGCCTCGACCGGGGCGCGCCTGATCCTGTGCGAGGGCGGTCCGCACCTCATCAGCGACCTGCTCGTCGCCGGATTGCTCGACGAGCTCTTCCTCACCGTTGCGCCCCAGCTGGCCGGCCGAGACGAGGCGACGCACCGGCTCGCGCTCGTCGAGGGCGCAGCGTTCGACGTCGCGACCGCGCCGTGGGCGGACCTCAGATCCGTGCGCCGGTCCGGCGACCACCTCTTCCTCCGCTATCGGGTCGGCGGCCGCGCACCTCGCCAGGGAGGCGCCGACCCGCCGCACGGGTAGTCGGGATCGCGAGCGTGCGCGCCACAGCGGTTCTAGTAGTGTGTCCAGAACGTCGGCGACCAACAGAGTGGGCGGGCCTTCGTCTCGCACCCAACTGCATAGACGTCCCAATCTCGAACCCATGCCACTCTTGCCGGAGACACAATGCCCCGGTCGCGCCAGGGACCAGAAAGCGACGGCCGAGATCCCGGCAAATCATCGGGCTCCCCTGGTGGCCACCGCCAGCGAGGGTCACCGGCAGACCGCCTTGACGCCCGGGCGTCCTACGCCTCGGCGATTACCCCGATCGAGATCCGAAAACCGGCGTGCCGTTGCACGGGAGGCATGAGCGTACCTTGACCAACCGGCGCGTCGCCGGGGAACCAGCGCACCCATTCGTCGTTGAAGATGTCGAACTCTGCCGGGTCG
>DATAIW010000165.1:0-23845 GCA_036262455.1 Candidatus Limnocylindrales bacterium
GCAGTTCTACCTGCGCACGACCGACGTGACCGGGGCGATCGGCCTGCCCGACGGGGCCGAGATGATCATGCCCGGCGACAACGTCGAGATGAGCGTCGAGCTGATCACCCCGATCGCCCTCGAGATCGGCCAGCGCTTCGCCATCCGCGAGGGTGGCCGGACCGTCGGCGCCGGCGCGATCGTCACGATCGCCGAGTAAGCGAGATGGCAAAGCAGCGCATCCGGATCCGCCTCAAGGCTTACGATCACCGACTGCTCGACCAGTCGGCGGCCCAGATCGTCGAGACGGCGCAGCGCACCGGCGCCGACGTCGTCGGACCGGTCCCGCTGCCGACCCGGATCGAGAAGTTCACCGTCCTGCGTTCTCCGTTCATCGACAAGGACAGCCGGGAGCAGTTCGAGATCCGCACCCACAAGCGGCTCGTCGACATCCTGGATCCGAGCTCGAAGACGGTCGACGCCCTGATGCGACTCTCGCTTGCCGCGGGCGTCGACATCGAGATCAAGATGTGATGCACGAGCGATCTGAACCAGCAACCTCAGCGGGGATGTGCCGCTCGCTCACCGAAGTCCGAGGCGGAGCTCCGCGACGCCATCGGCCTGAGGTGCGAGCGCGCGCAGGAGCCAACGCGGGCATGAGCCGCATGAGCGAGCGAGTCCGATGAGTATTGGATTGATCGGCCGCAAGGTCGGAGTGACCCAGGTGTTCCAGGCGGACGGCACGATGGTGGCCGTCAGCGTCCTGGCCATCCAACCGAATACCGTGACCCGCCTCCGGACCGACGAGCGCGACGGCTACGTGGCCGTCCAGCTCGGGGCCGAGCCGGCGAAGCGCCTGACCAAGCCCGAGGCGGGTCAGCTCAAGGACCTGCCGAAGGGCGCCCAGACCCTCGCCAGGATCCGTGAGTTCCGGGTCGAGAGCGTGGACGACTTCGAGCTCGGCCAGACCGTCGCCCTGGGCGACCTCTTCGCCGAGGGCGACCTGGTCGATGTGACCGGCGTCTCGAAGGGCAAGGGCTTCGCGGGCCACATCAAGCGCCACAACTTCCACCGCGGGCCGACGACCCACGGCTCGGACCATCACCGCGAGCCCGGCTCGATCGGTCCCGGCACCACGCCGGGTCGCGTCTACAAGGGCGTGAAGATGGCCGGCCACATGGGCGACGAGCGCGTGACCGTCAAGAAGCTGCGGGTCGTCCGCGCCGACACGGACAAGAACCTCCTCCTCGTGAAGGGGTCCCTGCCCGGGCCGCGCGGCTCGCTCATCCTCGTGAAGAAGGCCTGACGATGCCGCAGACCATCCTCTACGACCGAGCCGGCAAGAACGTCGGCAGCGTCGAGCTGTCCGATTCGCTCTTCGCTGCGCCGGTCAACGCGGCCGTCCTCCACCAGGTGGTGACGGCCCAGCTGGCCGGCCGCCGGACCGGCACGGCCGATACGAAGACCCGTGGCGACGTCCGCGGCGGCGGCAAGAAGCCGTACCGCCAGAAGGGCACCGGCCGCGCCCGCCAGGGCACCCGGACCGCGCCCCACTATCGCGGTGGCGGCGTCGTGTTCGGTCCCCATCCGCGGAGCTACGAGCAGCGGCTGCCGCGCAAGATGAAGCGACTCGCCCTCCGCGGCGCCCTGACCGCCAAGCTCGGCGACGAGGCGATCAAGGTGATCGATACGTTCGCCCTCGAGGCGATCAAGACCCGCGACCTGGCCGCCGTCCTCGGCGCGCTCGACGCCCGCGGCCGGATCCTCGTCGTCGCCCCCGGGCGTGACGAGCGGCTCGAGCTGTCGGCCCGCAACCTGCCGACGGTCGAGATCATCCTGGCCGACTCGCTCAACGTGGTCGACCTGCTCAAGGCCGACATCGTGGTCATCGAGCAGCCGGCCCTCGCCCGGATGGAGGAGGTCTACGCGTGAGCGCCCTGACCGCCGCCGACATCATCATGCGACCCGTCATCAGCGAGAAGTCGATCGACGTCTCGACCCTCGGTGATCGCGATGCCAAGGCCGGCAACAAGTACACCTTCGCCGTCCACCGCGACGCGAACAAGATCCAGATCAAGCAGGCGATCGAGGAGCTGTACGCCAAGGAGAAGGTCACCGTCGTGAGCGTCAACGTGCTCACGACCCAGGCCAAGGAGAAGAGTCGCGGCACCAAGCGCGGCCGGATCAAGGGCTGGACGACCCCGTGGCGCAAGGCGATCGTCACCCTGGCCCCCGGCCAGAAGATCGAATTCTTCGAGGGGGTCTGACGATGCCGCTTCGTTCCTACAAGGCCACCTCGCCGGGTCTCCGGCAGATGACCCGGTCGACCTTCGAGGAGATCACGACCGACCAGCCGTACAAGCCGCTCCTCGAGCCGCAGATCCGCGGCTCCGGCCGGAACAACGCCGGTCGATTGACCGTCCGCCATCGCGGCGGCGGCGAGAAGCAGCACTATCGCCGGATCGACTTCAAGCGCGACAAGCTCGGCGTGCCGGCTCGGCTCGCGACGATCGAGTACGACCCGAACCGCTCGGCCCGGATCGGCCTCCTCTTCTACCGTGACGGCGAGAAGCGCTACATGCTCCTGCCCCACGGCCTGAAGGTCGGCGACGTGATCCTCTCCGGCCCGGAGGCCGAGGCGCGGGTCGGCAACGCCCTGCTGCTCGCCAACATCCCGCTCGGCACGACGATCCACAACATCGAGCTCGTCCCCGGCAAGGGCGGCCAGGTCGTCCGGTCCGCCGGCACGTCGGCCCAGCTCCTCGCCAAGGAAGGCGACTACGCGACGGTCCGCATGCCGTCGGGCGAGATGCGCCGGATCCCGCTGCGCTGCATGGCCACGATCGGCCAGGTCAGCAACCTCGACCACGAGAACCAGAACCTCGGCAAGGCCGGCCGCGCCCGCCACATGGGCCAGCGACCGGAAGTCCGCGGCGTCGTCATGAACCCGCGCGACCATCCGCACGGCGGCGGAGAGGGCAAGTCCCCGACGGGGATGCCGCCCAAGACGCCGTGGGGCAAGCCGGCGATGGGCTACCGGACCCGTCGCGCCAAGACGACCGGACGCCTGATCGTCCGATCGCGTCATCGCAAGTAAGGAGGGAGGTAGCTAGATGTCTCGTTCTGTCAAGAAGGGCCCGTTCATCGAGCTCCGCCTCCAGGGGCGGGTCGAGGAGATGAACCGGCGCAACGAGAAGAAGGTCGTCAAGACCTGGTCCCGGGCGTCAGTGATCTTCCCGACCTTCATCGGCCACACCATCGCCGTCTACAACGGCAAGAAGCACGTCCCGGTCTATGTGACCGAGAACATGGTCGGTCATCGCCTCGGCGAGTTTGCCCACACCCGCACCTATCGCGGGCACGGCAAGCACACCGAGCGATCGACGACCCTGAAGTAGGAGCCGAGGACCCGTGCGCGTTTCCGCCACTGCCAAGTACCTCCGCGGCTCCACCCGCAAGGCCAATCTCGTCGTCGCGGCGATCAAGGGCCGGCCGGTCGAGGAGGCCGCCGCCCTGCTCAAGTTCATGCCGCAGCACGCGGCCCACGACGTGCTGGCCGTCCTCAAGAGCGCCACGGCCAACGCCGAGAACAACCACAACCTGTCCGCCGAGGACCTGATCGTCGCCGATGCCCAGGCAAACGAGGGCCCGACGATCAAGCGCTGGCGGCCGCGGGCCCAGGGTCGGGCATTCCCGATCCACAAGCCCATGACTCACATCACGATCGTCGTCGCGGACCGGGAGGCCTGATATGGGCAGAAAAGTCCATCCGTACGGCTTCCGCCTGGGTGTCTCGCGCACCTGGACCGCGAAGTGGTACGCGGACAAGGAATACACCGACCTCCTCAAGGAGGACATCGGCATCCGCAAGCTCGTCGAGAAGCGGCTCGCCAACGCGAGCGTGTCGGGTGTCGAGATCGAGCGAGGCATCAACCACGTGACGGTCACGATCCACACGGCCAAGCCCGGGATCGTCATCGGCAAGGGTGGCGCCAACGTCGAGATCCTCCGCCAGCAGATCGGCGGACTCACGAAGCGTCGGGTCAAGCTGGAGATCAAGGAGATCCGCCAGCCGGAGCTCGACGCCCACCTCGTGGCGATGAACATCGCCGGCCAGCTGTCGCGCCGGATCGCGTTCAAGAAGGCGATGAAGCAGGCCATCCAGCGGTCGATGAAGGCCGGCGCCAAGGGCGTCCGGATCGCGGTCGCCGGACGCCTCGGTGGCTCCGAGATGGGTCGCCGCGAGTGGGACCGCGAAGGTCGGATCCCCCTCGGGACGCTTCGCGCCGACATCAGCTATGGCCAGATCCACGCCCACACGACGTACGGTCGGATCGGGGTCAAGGTCTGGATCTATCGCGGCGACTTCGCCCCGGAGCGTCAGGCCCCACGTGACCTGAACCCGGCCACGGCCGTCGTCGGCCAGGGGAACTGAACCGATGTTGATGCCGAAGCGGGTCAAGCACCGCAAGGTGATGCGCGGCCGGATGTCCGGCATGGCCAAGGGCGGTCACACGGTCGCGTTCGGCGACTACGGGCTGGCCACCCAGGAGCCGGCCTGGATCACCAGCCGCCAGATCGAGGCCGCTCGACGCGCCATGACCCGCTCGGTCAAGCGCGGCGGCAAGATCTGGATCCGGATCTTCCCGGACAAGCCGGCCACCAAGAAGCCGGCCGAGACCCGGATGGGCTCGGGCAAGGGCGCCCCGGATCACTGGGTCGCCGTCGTCCGGCCGGGCCGGATCCTGTTCGAGATGTCCGGCGTCGACCACGAGTCGGCGGTCGAGGCGATGCGCCTCGCCAGCCACAAGTTGCCCGTCGCGACGCGGGTCGTCGTCCGCGACAACGTGAAGGAGGCGGCCGATGGACATCGTTAAGGTCCGCGAGCTGTCCGACACCGAGCTCGAGAACGCCCTCCGCGAGGCGAAGCAGGACCTCTGGCAGGCCCGCTTCGCGCTTTCGACCCGTCAACTCAAGGACTACAGCACGATCCCGCAGACGCGGCGCACGATCGCGCGGATCCTGACCGTCCAGCGCGAGCGCAAGCTCGGCCAGACGGCGTGAGGGAGATCACGCGATGACAGGAGCAACCCCCCAGGTGCAGAACAAGCGGAAGACGAAGGTCGGCCGGGTCGTCAGCGACAAGATGGACAAGACGATCGTCGTGTCCGTCGAGCGCCTGGCGCGCCACCCTCTCTACAAGCGGGTCATCCGGCTGACGACGAAGTTCAAGGCTCACGACGAGCTGAACGACGCGCACACCGGCGACACCGTCGTGATCGAGGAGTCGCGGCCGCTCTCGGCCACGAAGCGCTGGAGGCTGGTCTCCGTCGTCCAGCGCGCCGGCGAGCACGGCAACCCCGCGGACATCGTGGTCGACGAGGCCGAGACGTCCGAGGCGATCCACGCCGCCGCCCATCCCGGTCGTCACGCGGCCGACGAGGATGATGCGACCGAGGCCGCCGAGGGGAGCGGGGAGACGCCGGCATGATCCAGCCGCAGTCCCGCCTCCGCGTCGCCGACAACACCGGCGCCCGATCGATCCAGTGCATCCGGGTCATGGGCCGCTCGCTCAAGACCACGGCCGGCGTCGGTGACGTCATCATCGCCAGCGTCAAGCAGGCCATCCCGAACGCCGCCGTCAAGAAGGGCGATGTCGTCCGGGCGGTCGTCGTCCGGACGGCCAAGGAATACGGCCGACCCGACGGCAGCTACATCCGCTTCGACGAGAACGCGGCCGTCCTGATCAACAACCAGGGCAACCCGCGCGGCACCCGGATCTTCGGCCCGGTTGCCCGCGAGCTGCGCGACCGCAACTACATGAAGATCGTGTCCCTCGCCCCGGAGGTGCTGTGATGGCCGCAGCCCGGCCCCGCCGCCAGGTCACGAAGGTTCCCGAGATCCGCCGCGGCGACACGGTCGTCGTGCTGACCGGCAAGGACGCCGGCAAGCGCGGCACCGTCGAGCGCCTCGTCCGCGATCCGCAGGGCCTCAAGAAGACCCGGACCAAGTACGGCAGCCGTCTCGACAAGATGTCGCCGCTCGTCACGACCGCGGTCGTCGTCGAGGGCGTCAACGTGTCCAAGCGCCACACCAAGCCGCGCCAGAGCGCGGGCACGAACGACCGGACGCCGAAGATCACCCAGGGCGGCATCCTCGATCTCGCCCAGCCGATGTCGATCGGCAAGGTCATGGTCGTCTGCGGGCACTGCGACAAGCCGACCCGGATCGCCCATCGGACGCTCGACAACGGCCGCCGCGTCCGCGTCTGCCGTCACTGCGGCGAGCAGCTGGAGACCAGGTCGTGACCGCCCGACTCCAGGCGCGCTACACGGCCGACGTCGTGCCGGTGCTCCAGAAGCAGTTCGAATACGGCAACCCGATGCAGGTCCCGAAGCTCGCCAAGATCGTCGTCAACATCGGTCTGGGCGAGGCCCTGACCAATGCCAAGGCGCTCGATGCGGCAGTCGGCGACCTGACGAAGATCGTCGGCCAGAAGCCGATCGTGACCAAGGCCAAGCGCTCGATCGCTCAGTTCCGTCTCCGGACGGGCAATACGATCGGCGCCAAGGTCACCCTCCGCGGCGAGCGGATGTGGGACTTCCTCGACCGCCTGACCACGCTGGCCCTGCCCCGCATCCGCGACTTCCGCGGCGTGCCCGGCAAGTCCTTCGACGGCCGCGGCAACTACACCCTCGGGCTCCGCGAGCAGCTCGCCTTTCCCGAGATCGAATATGACAAGGTCGACCGTCTCCGCGGGCTGGAGATCAGCATCGTGACGACGGCGAAGACCGACGAGGAGAGCAAGCGTCTGCTTGAGCTCCTCGGCATGCCCTTCGCCTCGTAGCGCTGGGGGAGGAAGACGATGGCCAAGAAGTCGTTGATCGCCAAGGCAAAGCGCGAACCGAAATTCAAGGTTCGCGGCTACAGCCGCTGCTTCGTGTGCGGGCGCTCGCGCGCCTACATGCGGCGGTTCGCCCTGTGCCGGATCTGCTTCCGGGAGCGCGCCCTGCTGGGCGAGCTGCCCGGCGTCACGAAGTCGAGCTGGTAGGAATCCAGATGAACATCTCCGATCCGATTGCCGACATGCTGACCCGCGTGCGGAACGCCTCCCGGGCGCGCCACACCGAGGTCGTCGTCCCGGCGTCGCGGACCAAGCGGGAGATCGCCCGGATCCTCAAGGACGAGGGCTTCATCGCCGACGTCCGCGAGGAGCAGGACGGCCCGACCATCGTTCTCCATCTGACCCTCAAGTACGTCGACGGCAAGGTGCCGGTCGTGTCCGGGCTGAAGCGGATCAGCAAGCCCGGCCTGCGGGTGTATGCCCGCAAGACCGACATCCCGCGCGTCCTCGGCGGCCTGGGCATCGTCATCGTCAGCACGAGCCAGGGGATCATGACCGGCGCGCAGGCCCGCAAGGCCGAGCTCGGCGGCGAAGTCCTCGCGTTCGTCTGGTAGGCGGAACGACATGTCACGTATCGGTCGCCTCCCGATCGCCGTCCCCACCACCGTCGATGTGACGATCGAGGGCCGGCGGGTCACGGTCAAGGGCCCCAGGGGGACCCTGACCCGGGACCTCCACCCCGACATGACCGTCAGCCGCGAAGAGGGCAACCTCGTCGTCACCCGGCCGACGGAGCAGAAGACCCACAAGCAGCTGCACGGCCTGACCCGGACCCTCGTGAACAACATGGTCATCGGTGTGACCGACGGCTATCGCAAGGGACTCGAGATCACCGGCGTCGGCTATCGCGCGACGAAAGTCGGCGAGAAGCTCCAGCTCAACCTGGGCTACAGCCACCAGATCGAGATCGATCCGCCCTCGGGCATCAGCTTCGAGGTCGAGAACCCGACCCGCCTCGCGGTCGTCGGCATCGACAAGGAGCTCGTCGGCCAGATCGCCGCGAAGGTCCGCTCGACACGCAAGCCGGAGCCGTACAAGGGCAAGGGCGTTCGCTACGCCGGCGAGAAGATCCGGCGCAAGGCCGGCAAGGCCGGCAAGATCGGCGGGAAGAAGTAACCCAGTGAAGGAACGAGCACGATGACGCAGGTCGCCAGCCGCGGCGCCGCTCGACGCAAGCGCCACGACCGGATCCGCCTCCACCTGGAGGGGACCGAGTCGCGGCCGCGTCTCGCGGTCTTCCGCAGCAACATCCATATCTACGCGCAGGTCATCGACGACGCCTCCGGGCGGACGCTGGCCGCTGCCTCGACGCTCGAGAAGGAGCTCCGCGGCGCCAAGTCGACGAAGACCGATGAGGCGGCCGTCGTCGGTCGTCTCCTCGCCGAGCGGGCGAAGACCGCCGGCGTCGAGCGCGTCGTGTTCGATCGAGCCGGGTTCCGGTATCACGGGCGGATCAAGTCGCTCGCCGAAGCCGCCCGCGAAGCCGGCCTCGAGTTCTGATCAAGAGGAGCTGACGTGGCACGGATCGATCCCAACAAGTACGCGCTCGAGGAGCGCGTCGTCCAGATCAACCGGGTGGCGAAGGTCGTCAAGGGCGGCCGCCGTTTCAGCTTCTCGGCGATCGTCGTCGTGGGCGACGGAGCCGGCACGGTCGGCGCCGGCCTGGGCAAGGCCGGCGAGGTCCCCGAGGCCATCCGCAAGGGCGTCGAGGACGCCAAGAAGAACCTGATCCGGATCCCGATGGTCGGGACGACGATCCCCCACGAGGTCCGCCAGGTCTTCTCGGCGTCGCGGGTGATGCTGAAGCCCGCCTCGCAGGGCACGGGCGTGATCGCCGGCGGCGCGGTCCGGGCGGTCGTCGAGGCGGCCGGCATCCGCGACATCCTGGCCAAGACGCTCGGCTCGACCAACCCGGTCAACGTGACCCGCTGCACGATCGAAGCACTGCGCAGCCTGCACTCGGCCGAGGAACTGAGCGCCCGTCGCGGGGTCAAGCTCGTGAGCCGCATCTCCGGCCAGCCGGCCGCGGTGGCGACGGAGGCCGGCGATGGCCGATAAGCTTCGGGTCACCCAGATCAAGAGCACGATCAGCCACATCGCCCGCAACCGGGCGACGGTTCGCGCCCTCGGGCTGAAGCGGATCGGGCACACGGTCGAGATCCCCGACAATCCCGCGACTCGCGGCATGGTCCGCCAGGTCCGCTTCCTCGTCTCCGTCGAGGAGGTCGGCGGGGCCGACGCCCAGGAGAAGGCATGAAATTGCACGACTTGCGTCCGCCGGACGGATCGAACACCGCCCGGACCAGGGTCGGACGCGGCATCGCGGCCGGCAAGGGCAAGACTGCCGGCCGCGGCACCAAGGGCCAGAAGGCTCGTGCCGGCGGTTCGATCCCGCCGTGGTTCGAGGGTGGCCAGACGCCGCTCCACATGCGCATCCCGAAGCTGCGCGGCTTCAAGAACCGGGCAAAGATCGACTACGAGGTCGTCAACGTCGGCGACATCGCGGCCCGGATCGACGCCGGCGCGTTCGCCACGGCCGGCACGACCCCGAAGAAGGGCGAGCAGATGACGATCAACGCGGACATCCTCCGCGCGGTCGGCCTCGTCCGGAACGTCAAGAAGCCGCTCAAGATCCTCGGCAACGGGGACCTCGCGACGGCCCTCTTCGTCGTCGCCGACGCCTACACCAAGTCGGCCACCGCGAAGATCGAAGGCGCCGGCGGAACCGTCAACGTCCTCGAGATCCCGGTCGAATCCCGGCCGGCGCTCGGTCTCGACAGCGACGGGGTCGCGATCGAGCGCACCGCCCGCGTGCCGCGGACCGCCGCCGGCCGCGACGCCGCCGATCGCGAGGTCGACGCCCGCGCCCGTCGTGATTCCGACGCGGCCGAGGCAGAGGCTGCAGCCACTGCCGCCTCGGCCGAGAAGGCCGAACGCCCGAAGAAGGCGCCCAAGTCCGCCGACCCGTCGAAGGCCAAGGCGGAGGCGCCCGACGCCCCGGCCGAGGCGTCGACCCCGGCCCCCGTGGCCGACGCCGCCGACGTGACCGATGCGCCGGACGGCGCGGCCTCGGCCGATGAGCCGGCCGACGCACCCGATGCGGTCGTCGACGACGCGGCCGCGGCGCCCGACGGCGCGGTCGATGCGGACGGCGATGCCCCGCTGCCGACCGGCGACGAAAGCGCGTAGCGACCGGTGTTCGAGTCGCTCCTGAACGCCTTCCGGGCGCCGGACATCCGGCGCCGCCTGCTCTACGTCCTTGGGATCCTCATCGTCTTCCGGTTCCTGGCCCACGTGCCCGTCCCGGGCGTCAACCAGGACCAGCTCGCGTCGTATCTCAAGGACAACGCCCTGTTCGGGGTCCTCGACCTGCTGTCCGGTGGCGGCCTGTCGAGCTTCTCCGTCGTCGCATTGGGCGTGAATCCGTACATCAACGCCTCGATCATCATGCAGCTGATGAGCGGCGTGATCCCGTCGCTCCAGGCGCTCCAGCGCGAGGGCGAATACGGCCGCAACAAGATCAACCAGTACACCCGCTATCTCTCGGTGCCGATGGCCCTCCTCCAGTCGTACGGCTTCCTCGCCCTGCTCAACTCGCAGGGGATCCTGTCGTCCGGCTTCGACCTCGCCAACGGCGCGACCCTGACCCAGATCGCGACCCTGACCGCCGGTACGATGACCCTGATGTGGCTCGGTGAGCTGATCACCGAGAAGGGCATCGGCAACGGCATCAGCTTCATCATCTTCGCCGGCATCGTCAGCCGCACCCCGGGCGCGATCGGCGGCTTCCTTGCGACTCCGAACCTGCCCCTGATCATCGGCTTCACGATCATCGCGATCGTCTCGGTGGCCGTGATCATCTACATCCAGGAAGGCCAGCGCCGGATCCCGATCCAGTACGCCAGCCGCGTCCGCGGCCGGCGGATGTACCAGGGCGGCCAGACGTTCCTGCCCCTGCGGGTCAACCAGGCAGGCGTCATCCCGATCATCTTCGCGATCAGCATCCTGCTCTTCCCGACCCAGATCGCCTCCTACTTCACGGGCTCCGAGGTCGACTGGGTGAAGTCGATCGCGAACGCCATCGTCGGCTTCTTCAACCCGCGGACGATTCCCTACGTGGCCCTGTACTTCGCGCTGACCGTCGGGTTCACCTACTTCTACACGGCGTTCACGTTCAAGCCGGACGACACCGCCGAGCAGCTCCGCAAGAACGGCGGGTTCATCCCGGGGATCCGGCCGGGCCGCCCGACGGCGGATTACCTCGCCCGGGTCGTCACCAGGATCACGATCGCCGGCGCCCTGTTCCTCGGAATCGTGGCGACCCTGCCGACCCTCCTCGGGTTGATCTTCCCGTCGCTGTCGGGGATTGCCCTCGGCGGCACCGGGCTGCTGATCGTCGTCAGCGTCATCGTCGAGACGATGAAGCAGGTCGAGGCGCAACTCCTGATGCGCAACTACGAAGGCTTCATCCGATGACATCGCCCATCGAGACGGCCATCCGCGACGAACGAGCGATCCGTATCACGCAATGACGGTGGTGGTTCTCCTCGGTTCTCCAGGAGCCGGGAAAGGGACGCAGGCTCCGGTTCTGTCACGCCGTCTGGGGGTCCCGGTGCTCGCGTCGGGTGACCTCCTCCGGACGGCGCTCGCCAAGGGGACGGCCCTCGGGCGCGAGGCCGACCGATACATGAGCCGCGGCCAGCTGGTGCCGGACGAGACGATCGTGCGGGTGTTCCTCGATCGCCTCGAGCAACCTGATGCGGCCGACGGCGCGATCCTCGACGGGTTCCCGCGGACGCGGATCCAGGCCGAGGCGCTCGACCGCGCCCTGATCGAGGCGGGTCGCCGCGTCGACCGGGCGATCTACATCGACGTTCCCACCGAGGATCTCGTCCGGCGGATGGCGAACCGCCGGATCTGCGCCGCCAACGGCCACGTCTACAACCTCGCGTCGAACCCTCCGCTCGTTGCCGGCATCTGCGACCTCGACGGCTCCGAGCTCGTCCAGCGGGTCGACGACAACGAGCTGACGGCCCGGGCCAGGATGTCCGAGCAGATCCCGCCATTGCTCGAAGTCGTCGACCACTATCGCGCGGCCGGTGTCCTCCAGGTCGTCGACGGCCGACAGCCCATCGCCGAGCTCAGCGAGAACATCGTTGCCGC
The DNA here is from genome assembly GCA_036262455.1 of Candidatus Limnocylindrales bacterium. Taxonomy (GTDB): domain Bacteria; phylum Chloroflexota; class Limnocylindria; order Limnocylindrales; family CSP1-4; genus CF-46. Next base: position 12,047 of record DATAIW010000165.1, read on the forward strand.
TGGCGCAACGCCCGTCCCCGATCACGCCCCCGACTGGCAGCCGGCCGGCTGATGGTCACCCGCAAGTCCCGCCGCGAGATCGAGAAGATGCGGGCCGCCGGGCGGATCGTGGCCGAGGTCCTCGCCCTCGTCGAATCCGAGCTCCGACCGGGCGTCTCCACGGGCCACCTCGACCGGCTGGCCGAGCGCCACATCCGGTCGGCCGGTGCGGTGCCCTCCTTCATGGGCTACGGCCACCGCAGCAATCCCTTCCCGGCCAGCCTGTGCATCTCGATCGACGACGAGGTCGTCCACGGCATCCCCGGCGAACGGCTGATCCGCGACGGTCAGATCGTGTCGGTCGACGCCGGCGCGATCTTCGACGGCTGGCATGGCGACGGCGCTCGGACATTCGTCGTCGGCGAGGCCGGCTCGGAGGTCGAGGCCCTCGTCGACACGACTCGCCTCGCGATGATGGCCGGCATCGCCGCCGCCGTCCCGGGCGCCAATCTCGGCGACATCTCGGGCGCGATCGAGGACGCCGCGACGCCCGGTGGCTATGGCATCGTCCGCCAGTTCGTCGGCCACGGCATCGGGACCGAGATGCACCAGGAGCCGCAGCTGCCGAACTACCGGACCGGCGTCCGCGGCATGAAGCTGGTCCCGGGCATCTGTCTCGCCATCGAGCCGATGCTGACCCTTGGCGGCCCGGAGGTCTCGATCAAGGCCGACGGCTGGACGGTCGTCACCCGCGACGGCTCCCTCGCCGCCCATTTCGAGCACACGATCGCGGTAACGGACAACGGGCCAGAGATCCTGACGACCATTTGATGAACTGGCAACCTGCGCGCCGATCCGGCCATCGCCCAGCGAAGTCCGAGGCTGAGCTCCGCGAGGCCATCGGCCTGCGGTTGCCGAGCTCGAATTTGCCCGGGCCGGTCATCTTTGATACGCTACGCGTTCGTGTGTCGGCCCGTTCGGGCCGGCACTCATCGTGAGAAAGGGAAGCACACAAGCCTGTGGCCAAGCGTGACGCGATCGAGGTGGAGGGAACGGTCATCGAGCCGCTTCCGAACACGATGTTCGCGGTCGAGCTGGAGAATGGCCACCGGGTGCTTGCCCACATCAGCGGGAAGCTCCGGATGAATTTCATCCGGATCCTGCCAGGGGACCGCGTCCGGGTCGAGCTGTCGCCCTACGACCTGACCCGCGGGCGGATCACCTACCGCCTGAAGTAACCGCGAACCGGTTCGCCGGCCGCCAACGAACACGAGTCGAGGATCCGTTGAAAGTCAGAGCTTCCGTCAAGGCGCGCTGCGACAACTGCAAGGTCATCCGTCGCCACGGCACCGTGATGGTCATCTGCACCAACCCGAAGCACAAGCAGCGGCAGGGGTAACGATGGCGCGCATTGCCAGTGTCGACATCCCGCGCGAAAAGCGCGTCGAGATCGCCCTCACCTACATCTTCGGTATCGGCCTGCCGACGGCGCAGAAGATCCTGACCCAGACGAACGTGAACCCGGACACCCGGGTCCGCGACCTCACCGAGGAGCAGGTCAACCGGCTCCGCGAGCTCATCGACCGCCGCTACAAGGTGGAAGGCGATCTGCGTCGCGAGGTTGCGCTCAACATCAAGCGGCTGATCGAGATCGGGTCGTACCGCGGGATGCGTCATCGACGCAACCTGCCGGCGCGCGGCCAGCGAACCAAGACGAACGCCCGTCAGCGGCGCGGACCGAAGAAGACGGTCGGCGTGCGGCGGAAGAAGTAGGCCGAGGTACCTGAACGAGCATGGCCGAACGCAAGCGGGTAGTGAAGCAACGCCGCAAGGAACGGAAGAATGTCCCCCAGGGACAGGTCCACATCCAGGCGACGTTCAACAACACGATCATCACGATCACCGACCTGACCGGTGCCGTGATCAGCTGGGGCTCAGCCGGCGTCGCCGGCTTCAAGGGCTCCCGCAAGAGCACGCCCTACGCGGCCGCGCTCTCCGCCGACGGCGCCGCCCGCCGGGCGATGGAGCACGGGATGCGCCAGGTCGAGGTCTACGTCAAGGGACCGGGTGCCGGTCGCGAACAGGCGATCCGCTCGCTCCAGGCCGCCGGCCTCGAGGTCAGCGCGATCACTGACGTCACGCCCATCCCCCACAACGGCTGCCGCGCCCCGAAGCGGCGCCGGGTCTGATCGGGGAGGGAGACCATGGCTCGCTACACCGACTCCGTCTGCCGGCTCTGCCGTCGGGAGGGCGCCAAGCTCTACCTGAAGGGCAGTCGCTGCTATACCAAGAAGTGCGCGTTCGAGCGCCGTCCGTCGCCCCCCGGCCAGCACGGCGTCCGTCGCCGCAAGGTCGGCGACTACGGGCTGCAACTCCGCGAGAAGCAAAAGGTCCGCCGCGTCTACGGCGTCCTCGAGCGCCAGTTCCGCAACTACTTCGACCGTGCCGAGAATCGTCCGGGCGTGACCGGCGAGAGTCTCCTCCGCACGCTCGAGCTGCGCTTCGACAACGTCGTCTACCGGATGGGCTTCGCCAGCTCGCGTGCCCAGGCGCGCCAGCTCGTCGGCCACGGCCACTTCTCGGTCAACGGCGTCCCGACGAACATCCCCTCGTATCAGCTCAAGGCCGGTGACCGGATCGAGGTTCGCGAGAACCGACGGGCGCGTGAGCCCTTCAAGCTGGCCAAGGAGACCCTCCGCTCGCACCAGGCGCCGGAGTGGCTCTCGATCGACGCCGCCAAGCTTTCGGGGTCCGTCGCCGACCTGCCCCGCCGCGACCAGATGCCGCTCGACCTGAACGAGCAGCTCGTGGTCGAGTACTACTCGAGGTAACCCGCCCACATGATCGAACTCGAGAACCCGCAGATCGAGCCCGTCGAGGAAGCCGGGACGTACGCCAAGTACGAGGCCGGACCCCTCCAGGCCGGCTACGGCGTCACGCTCGGCAACGCCCTCCGTCGCGTGCTGCTGTCGTCGCTGGACGGCGCGGCCGTGACCAGCATCCAGATCCGTGACGTCTACCAGGAGTTCTCGACGATCCCGGGCGTCAAGGAAGACGTCACCCAGATCGTCCTGAACGTCAAGAAGCTCCGCATGAAGAGCTTCGCGACCCATCCCGTCCAGCTTCGCCTGATCAAGAGCGGCGCCGGCCAGGTGACCGCGGCCGACATCGCCGAATCGGCCGATGTCGAGATCATCAACCCCGAGCTCGTGCTGATGACGCTCGATACCGACGACGTCACGATCGAGATGGACCTCACCGTCGAGCGCGGCGTCGGGTACCTCGGCGCCGAGCGGAGTGAGCAGCTCCCGATCGGGGTCATCGCGATCGATGCGATCTTCACCCCGGTCCGCAAGGTCAACTACTGGGTCGAGGGCATGCGGGTCGGTCAGATGACCAACTACGACAAGCTCACCATCGAGATCGAGACCGACGGCGCGATCACGCCCGAGGAGGCTCTCAGCCGCTCGGCCGAGATCCTCGTCAACCAGTTCCGCCCGTTCGTGACGATCGGGATGGCCGCCGCGGTCGGTGAGCAGGCCACGCCGGGCCTGGCCCAGCTGCCCCCGAACATGCTCGACATGCCGATCGAGGAGCTGGACCTGCCGATGCGGGCCTACAACTCCCTCAAGCGGAACAACATCGTCAAGGTCGGCCAGCTGCTCCAGCTCAAGGACGATGACCTTCTCCGGATGCGCAACTTCGGCAAGAAGTCGCTCGACGAGATGAAGGAACGCCTCCGGATGCGCGGCTTCATCATCCCCGAGACCGAGTCGGATGGCCTCGAGGACGCCGCCTTCGAGGACGAAGGCGACGACGAGGGCGAGAGCTGAGATGGCCCACTGCATCGGCGGACGCAAGCTCAGCCGCAAGCAGGGCCCGCGGCTGGCTCTCTTCAAGAACCTGACCGTGTCGATCCTGCGCTACGAGCGGGTCCAGACGACCGAGGCGAAGGCCAAGGAGATCCAGGGTCGGGTCGAGAAGATGATCACGCTCGCCAAGCGGAACGACCTGACGGCCCGCCGGGCCGTCGTGGCCGCGTTCCCGAACGAACCGCTCGTCGTGACCAAGCTGTTCGATGAGATCGCCCCGAAGTACGCGGATCGGACGTCCGGCTACACCCGGATCGTGAAGATCGGCCTGCGCCGTGGTGATGCGGCTCCGATCGTCCAAATCGAATTGGTCTAGGTCCTCGAGAGGGGACCGCCGGTGCGCTACCGCGCAACGGTTGAATACGACGGCACGGACTTCGCCGGCTTCCAGGCCCAACGGCCGGGGATCCGGACGGTCCAGGGGGAACTCGAAGCCGCGCTGGCTCGCCTCGGAGACGGGGTTCGCCAGCCGGTCGACGGGGCCGGCCGCACGGACGCCGGAGTGCATGCGCTGGGGCAGGTGATCGCGTTCACCTTCACCGGTCGCCTGACCGCTCCGAGGCTCGAGGCGGCACTCAATGGCCAGCTCCCGCCGGACATCGCAGTTCGCGACGTCCGGGCGGTGGCACCGGAGTTCCATCCACGTCGCGCGGCGCGGTACCGGGAATACCGCTACACCGTCTGGAACGGGCCGCGCAGTCCGCTTCACGAGCGTCATGCGCTCGGGATCCGGGCCCCGCTCGACATCGCCGCGATGGCACGAGCCGGGCAGGCCTTCATCGGCCCGCACGACTTCAGCGCCTTCGGGGTGGTGATCGGGGGCCGCTCGCCGGTCCGGAACGTGCATTCGGTCCGGATCGGGAGGAAGGGACAGCTCGTGACGATCGACGTCCGGGCCAACGCCTTCCTCCGGGGAATGGTCCGCCGGATGGTGGCCGTCCTCATCGAGGTTGGGCACGGCAAGATGACCGAGACAGAGGTCCGGGAGGCAATCGCCGCCAGGACGCCGGCTCGCAATGGGGTATCCGCCCCGGCTCGCGGGCTCTGCCTCCGGCGCGTCGTCCTCGGACGGCGGCTGGAGATGGAAACGACAGACGGAGACGACTGAGGAACGATGAGCACGAAGACCTACACGGTCCGCGCAAGCGAGATCGAGCGGCGCTGGTACGTCGTCGACGCGGCGGACGAGACGCTCGGCCGCCTCGCGTCGCGCATCGCGCGCGTGCTCGAAGGCAAGCACAAGCCGACCTGGACGCCGAACCTCGATTCGGGCGACCACGTCATCGTCCTCAACGCCGGACGGATCACCGTCACCAGCAACAAGCTCGAGTCGAAGCTCTACATCCGCCACAGCGGCCACCCCCAGGGCTACAAGGAGGAGACCCTCGGTCACCTTCTCGAGCGTCGTCCGGAAGAGGTCATCCGGCGTGCCGTCAAGGGGATGCTCCCGCGCAATCGGCTCGGCGTCCAGCAGCTCCGGAAGCTGAAGGTCTACGCCGGCACCGATCACCCGCATCAGGCCCAGCGGCCTGAGCCGCTCGCCCGATGAGGAGCCCTCGATGACAGTTCCTTCCTTCTTCTCCGGAACCGGTCGCCGCAAGACGGCGATCGCCCGGGTCCGCCTGCTCCCCGGGGAGGGCGAGATCGTCGTCAACGGCCGTTCGCTGGAGGAGCACTTCGGCAACGCCGTGAACGAGTCCGACCTCCGGATGCCCTTCCGGGTGACCGGGACCGAGGGTCACTACAACGCGATGATCAAGGTCGAGGGCGGCGGCGTGACCGGCCAGGCCGGCGCGATCCGCCACGGCATCGCCCGGGCCCTGCTCGAGGTCGACGAAGCCACCAACCGGTTGCCGCTGCGCCAGGCCGGCCTCCTCACCCGCGACCCGCGGATGAAGGAGCGCAAGAAGTACGGGCTGAAGCGAGCGCGCAAGGCGCCGCAGTACACCAAGCGCTAACGGTCGCCGGCATGGGCGGCTAAGCGCGGCGTTGTGGGCTGCGCGCGCTCACTCACGCACCTGCGGGTGCGCTCGAGCGCGTGCTCGCCTCCGCCTTGCGCTGAATCAACCCTGCGCCGTCCTCCGCTGCGTGCTGGACTCCACCGTCAGTCCGGCCGACCTTCGATCCGTGCCACCCGCTAGCATGGCGGCGTGAGCACCACCGCCCCCGACACCAGCCTGCGCGGGCGCGACCTGCTGTCGGTCGCGGACCTGTCGACGGCCGAGGTCGGGCGGATCTTCGATCGGGCGGTCGCGCTCAAGGCGGAGGATCGCGCGCGCCGGGCGACCGGTGTCGCCGCGGCCACGCCGCTGACCGGACTGACGCTGGCGATGCTGTTCCAGAAGCCGAGCCTCCGGACCCGGGTCACGTTCGAGGCAGGGATGAACCAGCTCGGCGGCCATGCGATCTACCTGCCCGAGGACACGGTGATGGGCGCCCGCGAGAGCGTCCGGGACGTCGCCCGCAACCTCGAGCGGTTCGTCGACGCGATCGTCGCCCGGACGGGCCCGCACGAGGTCGTTGTCGAGCTGGCGGCCCAGGCGTCGATCCCGGTGATCAACGCCCTCACCCTCCGCGAGCACCCCTGCCAGGCGCTGGCCGACCTCTTCACGATGCGCGAGCGCTTCGGCGACCTCCGCGGCCGCGTGCTCGCGTTCGTCGGTGACGGCAACAACGTCTACCACTCCCTCGCCCTGCTCGGGGCGATCCTCGGGCTCGAGGTTCGTCTCGCCCATCCTGCCGACTACGGTCCCAACCCGCGGATCGTCGAACGGGCCATCGAGCTCGCGGCCGCGGCCGGCGGCCGCCTCGTGTTCGACGACGACCCGACGACGATCGTCCGTGGGGCGGATGTCGTCTACACCGACGCCTGGACCTCGATGGGCCAGGAGGCCGAGACGGAGGCGCGCCGCGACGCGTTCGCCCGTTACCGGGTCGACGAGGCGCTGCTTGACGCGGCCGGACCCGACACAGCGGTGATGCACTGTCTCCCGGCCCATCGTGGCGAGGAGATCACCTCCGCGGTCATGGACGGCCCGCGGAGCATCATCTGGGACCAGTCGGAGAACCGTCTTCATGTCCAGAAGGCGTTGCTGGTGGAGGTCCTCGCCGGATGAGCGGCTCTCGGCGCGGCTCCGGCAAGCGCGCGCCGCGTCCGGGCGGGGCGACGGCCAACGGGTCGCTGTACGAGCGGTACAAGGATGCCCTCCGACGCGGCCACGTCGCCGCGCTCCGGGGACGGAACGACGCCGCAGTCGATGCCTACGGCGAGGCCGCCTCGATCGCGCCGGACCGCGCCCTGCCGCACACGAGCATCGGCGGGATCCTCGTCAAGATGAACCGACTCGACGAGGCGGTTGTGGCCTACGAGAGAGCGCTCGCCATGGCGCCGCGCGACGAGGGCGCCCTCCGCGGTCTCGCCGACGTTCACGTCCGGACGGGTCGACGGACGGAGGCGGCCGCCACGCTGGACCGCCTCGCCGACAGTCTCGATGCCGCCGGACGACTGGCCGATGCCACCGATGCGGCCCGACGAGCTCTCGAGCTGGCCGAATCGCGGGCGAGGCGCCGACAGGTCGAAGGGTTCGCGGGGCGCCTCCGGACGTCGTCGAGCGGCGACGAGACCGCCCAGCGTGCCCTCGATCAGGCGCTCCGGCTGCTGGAGCCGCCCAGTCGCGCGGTTGATGCCGTCGAGGACGACGCCCTCCTCGTCGATGGCGCCACCGATGACGACCGGCCGGACACCGAGGCGAGGCCCGCGGCCGAAGAGGAGACCGCCGAGGTCGTGGAGGAGCCCACAGCCGAGGCCGCTCCCGTCGCCGAGCCGACAGGCGAGCCGGAGCCCGAGCCCGAGCCAGAGCCGGAGCCCGAGCCGGAGATCGTCGCCGAACCTGAACCCGAACCCGAACCGGCCGAACCAGAGCCCGAACCCGAGCCAGAGCCGGTGACCGAGCCGGCCGGTCTCGGGATCGCGCTCGGCGCCGCCGCCGAGGCCGCCCTCCACGCCGGCGACTTCGCCGCCGCGCATGACGGACTCCTGGCCGCCGCTCGGGCCCATCGCCGAGCCGGTCGGCTGTCGGCGGCGGTCGACGCGTGCTACCTGGCGATCGGGCTGGCGCCGTCGGATCCCGATCTCCACCTCCTGCTGGCCGAGCTCTACCTCGATCGCGGCTGGCGTGGTCAGGCGATCGAGAAGCTGCTGCTCCTCGGGCGGCTGGCGGACCTCGACGACGACGCAGCGGTCCGGCAACGACTGTGCGACCTCGTCACGGCACGGCTCGCCGACGAGCCGCGTGTGGCGGACCTGTGCGCCTGATCGCCCCGCCCGACCGACCCGGCGCGGAACGCCTCGCCCGCGCTGCCACGCTCGCGCGACATCCGCGCCGCGCGAGCCCGCCCCGATCCGGCCGCGGTGGGCCGATGTAGACTGCACGGACGATGCCGCAGCTTCTCGCGTCGATCGTCGATCAGATCGACCTGACATCGCTGGTCGACATCGGAATCACGGCGCTCCTGATCTACTGGCTGTTCAGCCTGATCCGTGGAACGCGGGCCGTGAGCCTCGTCATCGGCGTCAGCGTCCTCTTCGCCGTCTACGCCGCGGCCCGGGCGTTCGATCTGCGCCTCCTGACCCAGATCCTCCAGACCCTGGCGGTCGTCGGGCTGTTCGCCCTCGTCGTCGTGTTCCAGCCGGAGCTGCGCCGAGCGCTCGAGCGGATCGGCCGCGTCGGGTCGTTCAACTGGCTCTTCTCGCCGACGGAGCAGCGGGCCGTCGAGCATGTCGCCGACGAGGTCGCCCGGGCGGCGGCGCTCCTGTCGGCCGACGGCCACGGCGCCCTCATCGTGCTCGAGCGCGACACCGGGCTCGAGGAGGTCGCCGAGACCGGGGTCATGCTCCATGCCGACATCAGCGTCGACCTCCTGCGCACGATCTTCGCCCCGCGGACCCCGCTCCACGACGGCGCGGTGATCATCCGCGAGGAGACAATCCTCGCCGCCGCCGCCCTCCTGCCGCTGGCCGAGATGACCATCCACACCGAACGCTTCGGGACCCGCCACCGGGCCGCCCTCGGGATCACCGAGCAGACCGACGCCGTCGTCGTCGTCGTGTCCGAGGAGAACAGCCAGGTCAGCCTCGTCGAGCGAGCGCGGATCGTGCGAAACCTGAGCGAGCCCCAGCTGGCCAAGGCGATCAAGGCGCTCCTCGCCCCGACCGACGGCCGCGGCCGGCTCGGTCGGCGGGTCCTGCCGGATGCCCAGACCGGCGGTCGCGCCCCGCGCCTGTCCGACCTCGGTCGTTTCGTCGGACGTGGCCGGCCGCCGGTCGTCTCGCCGCCACCCCGAGCCGACGACGACCCGGCACCCGCACGAGCGCCCCGATGACCCGTCTCCTCGGGGCGATCGTCTACAACTGGCCTCTCAAGCTGATGGCGATCGTCCTCGCCACGCTCCTGTATGCCGGCCTCGTGGTCTCGCAGTCGACGTTCGAGATCCCGGCGGCCCTACAGATCCACCCGCTCAACCAACCGCTCACCGCCGTCATCCTCGGCAACCTGCCGTACGTCAGCCGGGTCCGCTACGTGGCCAACGGCGATGTCGGGGCCGGTCCGACGCCGGACAGCTTCCGCGCGACGATCGATCTCAGCGGCGTCAATCCGGAGGCCGGCTCGACCTACGTCAAGATCGACGTCTCGTCGAACGACCCGCGCTTCCTCGCCGTCGACTGGGAGCCGCGCGGGATCAACGTCCAACTCGACCCGTTCAGGTCATACCAGGTCCCGGTCCGGGTGAACAAGGGCACCGTGCCGGACAATCTCGATGTCCGCCCGGCCGAGCTCAGCGTCTCGACCGTCACGGTATCCGGGCCGGACTCGGTGGTGAAGTTCGTCGTCGAAGCCCGGGCGGACGTGCTCATCGACCCGTCGGGCACCCCCGTCGACCGCGACGTGCCGCTCATCCCGGTCGATCAGCTCGGCAACCGCCTCACCCCGGTCCAGGTCGAACCGGCCAGCGTCCACGTCACCATCGCGGTCTTCAACAACTCGCGCAAGAAAGTGCTGGCGGTCAACCCGATCGTGACCGGGACGCCGCCGCAGGGGTACGTCGTCGACACGATCACCGTGACCCCGTCAACCGTCACCGTCGAGGGCAACGCCGACCAGCTGTCGGCCCTCGTCCGGGCGGACACAAAGGCGATCTCGATCGGGACCGCGACGGGCACGATCGACACGGATGTCGACCTGGACCTGCCCGCCGGAGTGCTGCCGATCGGCTCGAAATCCGTCCACCTGACGATCACGCTCAAGGTGGAGACCGGCACGAAGGCCTTCGCCGCCGCCCTCGTCCCGGTCGGGCGTCAACCCGGGCTCGAGTACCGGTTCTCCACGCTCAACATCCTGGTCAACGTCGCCGGGCCGCTGGCCGACCTCGATCGGCTCGACCCGTCGAGCTTCACCGTGCCGCTCGACGTCACGGGTCTCGGGGTGGGCGTCCACGAGGTCATGCCGACGCCGAACCTCCAGGCCGGGCTGCGCCTCCTGAACGTCGACCCGGCGACGGTCACCGTCACGATCACCGCGCCCGCCAGCCCGGCGCCGTCGGCGGGCGGCTGACCGTGCCCCGCCTGTTCGGGACCGACGGGATCCGCGGCGTCGCCAACGTCGAGCTCAAGCCGACCCTTGCCTACGCCCTCGGTCGGGCGACCGCCTACCAGCTCGTCGGGCAGGGCGGCCGGCTCGTCGTCGGCCAGGACACCCGTCGGTCCGGCGACATGTTCGTGTCCGCGATCACGGCCGGCGCAACGAGCCTCGGCGCGGACGTCCACATCGCGGGCTGCGTCCCGACCCCGGCCCTCGCGTTCCTCGCCGGAACCGGCGACTTCGCGGCCGGGATCATGGTCTCCGCGTCGCACAACCCGGCCGACGACAACGGGCTCAAGGTCCTCGACTCGAAGGGCCTCAAGCTCGACGACGGCATCGAGGAGGAGATCGAGCAGCTGATCTGGCGGACCGAGGAGCTCGGCTCGGTCGGCAACGCCGAGATCGGCCGGGCGATCGTTGACCCCGGGCTCCTCGACCGTTACCGCGAGCATCGTCTCGGCCTGGCCGGTTCGATCTCGGCCGTCGGCCTCCGGATCGTGCTCGACTGCGCGAACGGGTCGGGCGGCGTCGTCGGGCCGGAGATCCTGGCCGCGACCGGGGCGAGCGTCGAGGTCATCCACAACGAGCCCGACGGGATCAACATCAACGTCGCGTCGGGGGCCACGTCGCCGTGGTCGCTCGCGGCGGCGGTCAAGGAGCGGGGCGCCGACGTCGGGTTCGCCCTCGACGGCGACGCCGACCGCCTGATCGCGGTCGACGCGACCGGCACGATCGTCGACGGCGACCAGGTCCTCGGCATCCTCGCCCTCGACCGCCTCGATCGCGGCGTACTCCCGGAGGGCGCCCTCGTCGTGTCGGTCCTCTCGAACGGCGGTCTCCAGGCGGCGGTCGAGGCGGCCGGCGGCCAGGTCATCCGGACTCCCGTCGGGGACAAGTACATCCTCGAGGGGATGCAGGTGTCGGGGGCCGGCCTCGGCGGCGAGAAGAGCGGCCACGTCATCGTGCTCGAGCACACGACCTCCGGTGACGGGATCGTGACCGCGCTCGAGGTCCTCCGGGTGATGACCAGGGCCGGTCGCCCGCTCGCCGAGCTGGCCGAGCGGATCCAGATGCTGCCCCAGCAGCAACGGGCGGTCCGGGCTCGCCACCGGGATCACTGGGAAGGGGATGCCGCGATCCAGCGGGCGATCCGGGCCGCCGAGGAGCGGCTCGGCGCTGGTGGCCGGGTGCTCGTCCGACCGTCGGGCACCGAGCCTGCGCTGCGGGTGATGATCGAAGGCCCCGACGCCGACCTGGTCGCCGAGCTGGCCGACTCGATCGCGACCCTCGCGGGAGAGCGTCTAAACTGA
>DATAIW010000166.1:0-2632 GCA_036262455.1 Candidatus Limnocylindrales bacterium
GCATCCTCCAGATCGTCGGCGTCACCGACCCGCTCAAGCTCGGCTTCCAGCAGCAGGCGATGATCGGGGTGCGCTGCGAGGCGTCCCAGCTCCTGGAGGCTGCCGAGGTCATCAACGCCTTCCCCGATGTCGACTACCTGGTCGTCACCGCCGGGTCGTACGACCTGCTGGTCGAAGTGGTCTGCGACGACAACGAGGCGCTCCTCCACTTCCTGGCGGACAAGCTTCGCCGCGTGGCCGGCGTCCGGGAGACGGGGACATTCGTCTACCTGCGGATGCTCAAGCAGGTCTACACGTGGGGAACGCGCTAGATCCCATAGGGTCTTGTCAAGCTTCGACCCCCCAATTGGGGTCGAAGTCCCGGCCGTTGCGCCAGACGCCCCAGACGATGCTGAGCGCCTTGCGCATGCAGTGGCCGAGCGCGTTCATCTTGGACTTGCCGGCGGCCCGCTTCCGGGCGTAGTGGGCGGCGATGACCGGGTTGTGCTGGATGCCGACGAGGGCCATCCGGTAGGCCGCCGCTCGGAGATGAGCGTTGCCGGCCTTGCTCATGTGCCAAGCAGTCTCAGGGTTCGCCCCCTTGCGCCCGGAGCTCCGCTCGGCCGGGTGGACGCCGGCATAGGCGAGGAGCTGGTCGAAGTCGGTGAAGCGGTCGATGTCGCCGATCTCGGCGAGGAGCGCCGCCGCGATCGACGGGCCGACGCCTGGGATCGTCTGGAGGCGACGGGCGGTCTCGCCGTCGAGGAGACCCGCGACGCGTCGGTCGGCTTCCTCGATCTGGCGCTCGAGCAGATCGTACTGGTCGAGCAGGAGCCCCACCTCGAAGGCAACCTCCGCGTCGAGCTCGGGCACGGCGATCGAGTCAACCGCGGCGGTCTGGAGCCGTTCGGCCTTCGTCGTCCCCAGCCGACGACGACCGGGCCCGGCGTTGGCGTTGGCCAGGGTCGACGTCCGCCGCCGGGTCGCGGCCCGCGCCGTCGGCGCGATCCGGAGTATCTCCCGAGCGGTCCGGCAGGTTGGGTCGTCGAACAACTCCCCGAGTTCGGGGAAGCCGAGCTCGACGAGCCGGATGAGGCGCTGGCAGACCTTCGCCTGCTCGGCCACCAGGGTCATCGCGAAGCGGGCGGCCTGACGCAACTCGACCCCGGTGAGCGGGTCGCGAGCGGGTGGCGTGTCGCGCATGGCCATCTCGGCAAGGCTGCGGGCATCGGCCGGATCGGACTTCGTCCGGGCGAGCCGGCTCTTGGCAAAGTACTTCGCCGCGAGCGGGTTGACCACGGCGACCGGGATGTCGCGCCGGCACAGGTGCGAGGCGAGCGGCATCCAGTAGTGGCCCGACGACTCCATCGTCACGAGCGTCACTGGCTCGGCCTGTCGACCGAGCCAGGCGTCGAGCGCGGCGAACCCGGCCCGGCTCTGGTTCACCCGGAGGATCTCCCGGTCAGCGCGACTCGTGCCATCCCGGCAGCGGGCGACCACATGCGTCCGTCCGCCGATGTCGATCCCGATCGTCGTCATCCGGACAGCCTCCTTCCGCAGACCCCAGGGGTGCCCGCCCGCCCGGTCGACGTCAGCTGATGGGTCCGATCACCGGTCAGAGCCGCAGGATCCCGATCACCGTTCACGGCCGAGGGTCGGGGGCCGGACACTAGCGCCAACGGTCATCTGCCGGATAGCGAGGTGCCGGTCTCCCCGTGGAGGTCGCTGCCATCATCGACCTCCCACAAGGGGGTATATCAGCGAACACACGGACGTGGTCACCTTCGGGCGCCGCTATGTGGACCGTCGGCCAGAGGCCGACGTCGACCGACCTGATCGACGTCGGGTCCACGCCCGGCGGGGTCGCGGATGACCACGTCATCCCGCGGTCCGTCGACACCTCGACTCCATGACTCGTGATTGCCCAGCCGATCCCGTTTGGAGCGAGGCCAGCGTCGAGCAGGCCCGTGCCAACCGCGGCCGTCGTCGGAATGCTGCCCGTCGGCGTCGGGGGCGGGGCAACCGTCGCCGCTGCGGAGGCTTCAGGACTCCCACTCGGGCCGGGCACCGGCGCGGGCGCGCCGACGCACGCGATGACCACGAACAGGGACGAGATGGCGACAATCAGGGATTGTCGAGGCGAGATGGATCGGTTCATTGATTCGCCCCCAGACACACGGCCTCGGCGTTGATCGAGTTGGCTTCGTTCGACTCGTCGCCATTGTTGTCCCATGGGACTCCTTGATCCATCCATGCGTCGAGGCAGTCGACATCGTAGCTGCCGATCTTCTGTTGGGCGTTGCCCACAACGCTGTAGTTGACGACATGACCTCGATACTGATGCACTCGTTGGTCCATGGGCCAGTTCCCGTTGGGAACACCCGGGAGATTCCAGACAGTGTTCGGATTGGCGGCCGGGGAGCCCCACGCCGCGAGCCACACCTCTGCCGGCGGATGGGCGATCGTCGCCCAGTCATCCGCGAAGGAACCGTACGAGGATCCATAGACGCCCAGTCAGCTCCGAGTGTGCTCGACCAGCCGTCAACGTACGCCTTTACCGCGGCCCTCGCTGTCGCGAGAGCCGTTCCGGTGCACCCCGGGGCGCCAGAGCCCATGCCCATTGCATCTGCGCGGCCGTCGGGACGGCACAGCT
>DATAIW010000167.1:0-1673 GCA_036262455.1 Candidatus Limnocylindrales bacterium
GGGCCACGCCGGCGCCGCCGGGAAGCAGCGCTCACGAAGGTCGGCGTCGAGCTCGATCGTCTCGAACAGCTTGCCGCCGATGTACGAGGACGCGGTGCTGATCCCCATCCGGGCGAGGGTCTTCCGCAACCCGGCATCGAATGCGGCCAGGAGGTTGCCGACGGTCGCCGCGGCATCGAGCTCCTCGGCGCCGCGCGTCCCGGCCAGCTCGGCGGCCATCTCGACCGCCAGCCATGGCACGAGGCCCGTCGCCCCGACCGCGAGGACCATCGCCGCACCATGGACGTCGAGGACGTCGGCCGCCTCGACGACGACGTCGGCCCGGCCGCGCAGCCCGGCCGCGCTGAGCGCCGCGTCGACCGTCCCGGCCGCCAGCACGGACGGGATCGGCAGCCGGTCCAGCGAGAACCCGCGATCGCTCAGGACGAGCAGTTCCGTCCGACCGCGGGCGGCGACGACGGCGTCGGTCGCGAGACGATCCAGCGCGGCGGCGAGCCCGGCAGCGCCGTCGGCGGCCGACCAGGTCGCGTCGAGATGGCGGACCGGGCCGGCGAATGCCCGGAGCAGCGCCGCGAGGTCGGCAAGGAACGGACGCTCCAGACGGATCGTTCGCGAACCGGCGGGCGGCCCGCCGAGGAGAGCCGGCCGCCGGCCCAACTCGACGCGCAGGTCCATGACCGTCCGCTCCCGCTCCGGGTCGATCGGCGGGTTCGTGACCTGGGCGAACGACTGGCGGAGATGGTCGGCGACCGGCCGGTCGATCCGGCCGAGCCCCGGGATCGGCGTGTCATCGCCCATGCTCCAGAGCGGCTCGTGGCCCTCGAGGGCCATCGTCTTGAGATCGAGCCGGGCGTTCTCGGCGTGGAGGCCGGCCAGGAACCGCAGGTCCGCGCCGGTCGGCGTCCCGTCGAGGACGATCGACGAGTCGTCGTCGCCGACGATCGGGTCGACGTGGGCGACCCGCGGGGCGTCGTGGATCGGCAGGCGACGGAGGAGATGGGCCTTGGCCTCGACGTCCTCGAGGACGAGCCCGCGCGCCGGATCGACGAGGAACAGCTCGCCCGGCCCGAGCCGGCCGCGTCGAACGGTCTCCTCGGGCGGCAGCGGGATCGCCCCGGCCTCGGAGCAGACCGCAACGAGCCGGTCGCGGGTCACTGCGAAGGCCGTCGGGCGCAGCCCGTTCCGATCGGCGATCGCCCCGACCCGGCGCCCGTCACCGAACACGATGGCCGCCGGACCGTCCCACGGTGCGATGAACCCGGCGGTGCGCCGGCGGAGGGCCGCGACCTGCGGATGGGGGGCACGGCGGAGCGCCTGCGCCTCGGGCATCGCGGTGAGGAGCGCGGTCCCGAGGTCCCAGCCCGTCGAGACGAGCAGCTCGAGGAGCTCGTCGAGCGACTGCGAGTCCGAGCCCGCGTCGCTGACGAGCGGCCCGGCCGCCGCGAGCTCCGCGGCCGCGACCCCGGCCGGATCGCCAGCCCGCCCGCGGACCTGCGAGCGGTTGCCACGGACCGTGTTGATCTCGCCGTTGTGGGCGATCGCGTGGAACGGCTGGGCCAGCCGCCAGGTCGGCTGGGTGTTGGTCGCGTAGCGCTGGTGGAACAGGGCGTAGCGGACCCGGATCCCGGGCGCCCGCAGGTCCGGGTAGAGGTCCGCCAGGCGGGCGCCGGCGA
>DATAIW010000168.1:0-4262 GCA_036262455.1 Candidatus Limnocylindrales bacterium
TGATCGTCGTCGCCGGCGAGAGTCTCGTCGACCTCCTCGTCCGGCCCGATGGTGGCGTCACCGCCACCCCCGGTGGAGGCCCGTTCAATGTCGCCCGGGCCCTCGGCCGTCTCGGTCTGCCCGTCGCGTACCTCGGCCGGCTCTCGACGGACCCGTTCGGGCGCCTCCTCCGAGCCCGGCTCGTCGCGGACGGGGTCGATCTCGG
This sequence comes from Candidatus Limnocylindrales bacterium, assembly GCA_036262455.1. Classification (GTDB taxonomy): domain Bacteria; phylum Chloroflexota; class Limnocylindria; order Limnocylindrales; family CSP1-4; genus CF-46. Next base: position 206 of record DATAIW010000168.1, read on the forward strand.
CCTGACGCCGACGACCGACGACCCGACCCTCCTCGCCGTCGTCGAGATCGACGACGACGGGACGGCGACCTACCGGTTCCACGCGATCGGGAGCGCGGCCGTCGGCCTGGGTCCGCGCGACGTGGCGAACGGCCTGCCGGTGGAGACGACCGCGCTCCACATCGGAACGCTCGGGCTGGTCCTCGAGCCGATGGCCTCGACGATCGCGGGGCTCGTCGCGACCGCCCCGCCCGGCGTGCTCGTGATGGCCGACCCGAATTGCCGGCCGTCCGCGATCGCCGACCCCGCCGCCTATCGCAGCCGCCTGGCGACCCTCATGCGCCGGGTCGACGTCGTCAAGCTCAGTGCGGACGACCTGGCGTGGCTCGATCCGGAGCGTGACGTGGTCGACGCCTCGCGCGCGATCCTCGAGTCGGGCCCGGCCGTCGTCCTGCTGACCGACGGCGGCCACCCGACCCGGATCGTGACGCGGCGGCATGTCGTCGAGGTCGCCGTGCCGGAAGTGACCGTCGTCGACACCGTCGGCGCGGGCGATGCGTTCGGGGCCGGGTTCCTCGCGGCGTGGACGCGCGCGGGCCGGGGCCGGCTGGAGCTCGAAGACCTGGACGCGGTCAACGATGCGACCCGGTTCGCGATCGAGGTCGGCGCCGTGACGGTGGGCAGGGCCGGAGCCGACCCGCCGACCCTGGCCGAGCTGGGCGCGTCCGCGCAGACCTGATTGGCGCGTCGGCGTCGGGCTGATACGCTCCGGGCCCGTGTCCGGATCGATCCTCGCCAGCCCGCCCATTCGCCGAGCCGCCCGGATCGGCAGCGTGGCGGGCCTCGTCCTCGTCGCGCTCGTCGCGACCGCCGGACCAGCCGTTGCCGCCTCCGGGGTGGCCTGGCCGACCCAGAGCCGCGGCGATCGTGGCACCGACGTCCTCACGATCCAGCATCTGCTCCGTGGCCGGCTCGCCGCCGAACCGGTGCCGGCTGTCGCCCTTCCGCCGGCCGATGGCCAGTTCCGGTCCTCGACCGACGCCGCCGTTCGCGCGTTCCAGTCGGCCCACGGCCTCGCCCCGGACGGCGTCGTCGCCTGGGCGACGTGGGGCAGGCTGATCCAGCGTCTCGGGCGCGGTGCGAGCGGGGAAGCGGTCCGGGCGCTCCAGGTCGAACTCGTCGAGAAGGTCGGGGCCGCCATTTCGGTCAGCGGCTCGTTCGGGGCCGCGACCGAGGCCGCATTGATCACCTTCCAGCGCCACATGGGCCTGCCTCGGACGGGCGTCGTCGACACGGCGACGTGGCGGGCGTTGGCCTGGCATTTCGAGCTGCCGCGGTTCGCCGCGACCAGCCTGTGCGACTACTCGGCCGGCAACGGCCCGGCGAACTGGGGGACCGCCGAGGCGATCGCGACGACCGAGGCCGTCGGCCGGACCGTCTTCGCCCTCGGGTTCGGGCGGGTGGCCGTCGGCGACGTGTCGTTCGAGCACGGCGGACCACTCCCCGGCCACGACACCCATCGGTTCGGGCTCGACGTCGATGTCCGGCCGCTGCGCTGGGCAAACGACCAGTGCGCGGTGGCGGGGACGACATGGCGGTCGACAGCCTACGACCGGGCCGCGACCCGGACGATGATCCTGAAGTTCCGGGTATATGCCGTCGGTCACATCGAGCTCATCTACTTCAACGATCCGATCCTGATCGGCGAGGGGCTCACGACGTGGCACACGGGCCACGACGACCACGTCCACGTCCGGTTCTGCGAAACGACCCATCCGCTCTCGACGTACGACTGCTGAATCTCGCGACCGTCGTCAGCCGCGATCGTCCGACACCGCAGCGCCGCTCGCTCCGAACACGTAGCGGCCCAGCTTCATGCCCCGCGGGAGCAGGATCGGCAACGTCTCGACGAGGCGGAACCCGAGGGATTCGTAGCGGGTCCGGCTCTTCGGGTCGGCATATGCGTACATCGACGTGGCGCCCCCCTCGCGGAAGAATCGCACGATGTCCGCCTCGTACTCCGCTTGCGGCACCGTGACGCCGTTCAGGACGGACCGGGAGCCGTTGTAGAGCTGCATCCCGAATGACAGGCTGCCGGCGGTCTCCTGGTCCCCGACGTCGCGGGTGGCGGCGATCTGCGCGTCGCGGTAGGTGAATGTCGGCCGGCGGTAGACGAACGCCAGGTCCGCATAGGCGAGGGGTACGAGGATCGCCGCGGCGAGTACGAGCGCCGCAAGCGTCGTGAACCGTGGGCGCCGGACGATCAGCAGGGCGACGAGGGCCGCGGCGCCGACGAGCCCGGCGACGAGGACGATCCGGGCGAGGATCGAGCCGTGCGGCGGGACCTTCCCGAACGGGCTCGCCCAGGCCGCGACGAACACCGCGCCGGTCAGCCACACGGTCGCGGCGACGAGCCGCCGGTGATCCGCGGTCACCCACGCCTGGAAGCGGCGCCAGCCGAACACGCCGGCAGCGGCGACGGGCAGGGCGAAGATCATGACCATGATGAATTTGCGCTCGGGGTAGTCGGCCACGAAGGACGTCTGGGCGAGGAACGCGGCGAGGCTTGCGGCGATGAGCACCATCCAGGCATTCGGTCGGCGAAGGAGCGTCCAGGCGAACACCGGAATACTCGCGAGGACGACGCCGACGAACGCCGGGTCGAGCCGGAAGATGTTGGCCTCCAGGATCGACGCGATCTTCGTCAGCGAGAGCCCGTTGCCGCGTGACGAGGTCGCGAGTGGCGAGATCCAGGCCCGGTACCAGTCGATCGGCGAGTGGCCGTAGACCAGGTAGATCAGGCCGTAGTACAACCCGGCGGCGACGACGCATCCCACGAGGAAGGCGATCGTGTGGCGCCCGACCGCCGCCCACCCGCCGCGCCGGTACGCCCACCAGACGAGGGCGACCAGGGCGCCCGGGACGAGGAACGCGTTGTAGATGTAGACGAAGCTCACCGCGGCCGCGGCCGTGGCGCCGAAGACGCCGCTCCGGACCAGGCCGTGTCGCTCGCCGAGGAAGACCCCTCGGGCGACCAGGGCGATCAGGAGCGTGGCAACGGCGATTCGCGAGATCGTCGGCTCGACGATCCGGGCCGACAGCAGGGACGAGAAGTCGACCAGCAGCAGGACGCAAGCCGCTGCGACCACCAGCCAGGCGAGCCTTTTCGGCACGGCGTCGAACCGCCGCGCCTCGTCGGCCTGGATCCGGACGATCGAGACGAGCGACAGGAATCCGACGAGGCCGAACAGGATCGACGACATCCGGAGCCCCCAGAACGTGCTGCCGAAGAGCTTGAGGGTCAGGGCGACGACGACGTTCTGGAGGACGTTGGTCGGCTGCCCCTCGAGCGGCGCCCACGACGCGGCCTGGTGAAGCCACGTCCCGTAGTGGACCAGGTTGAACGCCGGCAGCGAGTAGGTGAATTCGTCGATCGGCGAGTAGACGGTGAGCTCCCACTGCGGGATATCGGCATCGAGCAGGGGCAGGCGCGACACGAGGAAGGCGACGATCAGCCCGAGACCCAGGAGGGCGGGGGTCCAACCTCCGAAGCGGTCCGCGAGCGATCGGAGGAGGGGTCGGGCCGGCATCGGGCCAATGATGCACTGCGCCGCGCCCGACCCGCTCGCCGCCTCGGGCTGCTGACCGCGGACCGTTCGGCAGCGGTTGTGCCGGGTGCGACGAGGGCGGATGCCATAATGGCCGTCATGGCGACACGAACCCCGGCGAACCCGCCGGTCGAGCCCAGGTCGACGATCGGTTCCGGAGCGGTCAGCCGGGTCGAACGGGCGCCCACGAGCTGGGGCCTGGGCGACGGCGCGGCGATTCCGTGGGAGTACGCGCCAGCGCCCGAGTCGCGCGACGTGGTGACCCTCAAGGAGCGGTACGGGCTGTTCATCGGCGGCAAGGACGTCGCTGCTTCGGACGGCGAGACGTTCGTGACGGTCAATCCGGCGACCGAGGAGCCCCTCGCCGTGGTCGCCCGGGCCACCGCGGCCGACATGGACAGGGCGGTCCGCGCGGCACGCAGCGCCTTCCGCCGGTCCTGGAGCACGCTGTCCGGCAGGGAGCGCGCCAA
>DATAIW010000169.1:0-11681 GCA_036262455.1 Candidatus Limnocylindrales bacterium
TCGGCCAGACGCTGCACGGGATGGTCGACACGCTCAACCGGGCGCTGCCGGGCGGGATGCTCGCGGCCGTCGTCTTCGTCATCCTCGTCGTCGCCGCCTGGCAGCTCGCCAAGCGCTGAGCCCTCGCCTCGGCCGGCCCGCCGCGCCGCGCCCGATCGCCTGCAGGAAGCCGTCCATGCACCCGAGTCTGCGCTGTGCGGTCAATCGCCCCGGACCGCGCAAGACCTCCCCCGACCGCGGTCCGCGCCGGTCGGAGACGCGACCCAGTCGGGCCAGATGGCACGATGTTGCCTCGAGCGGAACGACGACGATCGTGGGCGAACGGGTTCAGGAGGTGACGATGGACGCTGGCCGATCCGATCGTCGGCGTGCGACTCGCCAGATGGCGATCGTTTCCGCGCTGGCGGTTGCTGTGGTCGCGATCGGCGTCTGGGTATTCGCGAACGAAGGCCCCGGAATGGCCTGGTTCTGGTCCGTGGCGGTCGTGTCGATCATCGCGCTCGCGGTCCTGTATCCCTACGCCGTCGCGTGCGGACACCCGAATGAGGGGGCCGTGGCGGTCTGGCTCGCCCTCTTCCTCGGACCACTCTCGCTGATCATCCTGGCGCCCTGGGCGCTCGCTCTCCGGTCACGATACGACCGGGAGCAAGGCGGGTAGGCCCCGGCACGGATCCGGAACTCGATGCCCGATCAGGCGCGCGACACCAGGTGGGCGCCGAGGTTGCGGGGCGAGACGACCGCGATCCGGCCGGGCAGGTCCGTGTCCGCGGCGGCGGCGCCGAACGCCCCCTCGATCCGGCTGATCGTCCGGACCGAGTCCGAGAAGGCGAGGATCGTCGAGCCGGCGCCGGAGAGACACGCCCCGATCGCCCCCGCTTTGCGGGCGGCAGCGACGAACTGCGGGAGTTGCGGATAGGCCTTCGCCCGGTATTGCTCATGGAGGCGGTCGACCGTCAGGACCCGGAGCAGGTCGAAGCGACCCATCGCCATCCCGGCCACGCCGATCGCGACCCGGCTCAGGTTGGCGACCGCGTCCTCGAGCGGCACCTTGGCCGGCAGGGCGGCCCGCATGTCATCGGTCGCGAGCCGGACCTCGGGAATGAACAGGACGGCCCGGAGGTCGCGCGGCGCGTCGAACCGGAGCGACTCGATACCGTCGTCCGTGAGGGCGCAGACGGTGAAGCCGCCGAGGAGCGCCGCGGCCGCGTTGTCGGGATGGCCCTCGATCGCGGTCGCGAGCCGGAGCAGGTCCGCCGACGTCAACGGCTCGCTGAGCAGGCTGTTGCCGGCGACGAGCCCGGCGACCGTCGCCGCAGCCGACGACCCGAGGCCGCGGGCCAGGGGGATCTCGTTGTGCATCTCGATCCGCCACCCGACGCCCTCGGGGATCTCGCCGCGGACCTCCCGCATCGCCGCCTCGATTCCGAGGACGCAGCGGTTCGTCCGATCCGCCGCGAGCTCGCCAACGCCCTCGCCGTCGACGGTCAGCTCGATCTCGCCGCGGCTCCAGCTGCGAACCTCGACCTCGACCCGGTTGAACAACCCCAGGGCCACGCCGAGACAGTCGTACCCCGCCCCGAGGTTGGCGCTCGACGCCGGAACCTCGACCGTCACCCGCCGGCCGTCGAGCTCGGCGAGCCAGTTCGTCACCATCCGAGCGCGACCGCCACCGCGCCGACCGTCGGCTCGGCCTGGATGACCTGCCCCGCGCCGACCATCGACTCGGCGGTCGTCGGGTCCTTGAGCCCGGTCCCGGTCAGGACGCAGACGACGAGCGCGTCCGGGGCGATGGCAGCGGAACCCACCGACACGAGCTTCATGATCCCCGCCACGCTGGCCGCCGACGACGGCTCGCAGAAGATGCCCTCCTCGGTGGCGAGAGCGCGGTAGGCGGCGAGGATCTCGTCGTCGGTGACGGCGTCGATCCGGCCGCCGCTCTCGTCGCGGGCGGCGATCGCCTTGGCCCACGACGCCGGGTTGCCGATCCGGATCGCGGTCGCGATGGTCTCCGGCTGCTCGACCGGCCGGCCGCTCACGAGCGGCGCCGCGCCGGCCGCCTGGAAGCCGTACATCGCCGGTGTCGTCGCGACCAGCCCGGCCGCGGCGTACTCGCGGAACCCGGCCCAGTAGGCGCTGATGTTGCCGGCATTGCCGACCGGGATCGCGAGGATGTCGGGCGCCCGGCCGAGATCGTCGCAGACCTCGAACGCGCCGGTCTTCTGGCCCTCGAGCCGGAACGGGTTGACCGAGTTGACGAGCGTCACCGGGTGGTCGTCCTGCTCGGCGAGGGCGCGGACGACCCGCAGCGCGGCGTCGAAGTTGCCGTCGACCGCGACGACGCGAGCCCCGGCCACGATCGCCTGGAGGAGCTTGCCCATCGCGATCTTGCCGGCCGGCAGGACGACGACGACCTCGAGGCCGTGGGCCGCGCCGTAGGCCGCCGCCGATGCCGACGTGTTCCCGGTCGAGGCGCAGATGATGGAGCGCGCGCCGCGCTCCACGGCCTTGGCCACCGCGACGACCATGCCCCGGTCCTTGAACGAGCCGGTCGGGTTCTGGCCCTCGATCTTGGCGTGGAGGTTTGCCAGCCCGAGACGCGCCCCGAGGCGGCGGAGGTGGACGAGCGGGGTCATGCCCTCGCCGAGGCTCAGGACCGGCGTCGCATCGGTGACGGGCAGGAACGAGCGGTAGCGCTCGACGAGGCTCGGCCGGGCGATCCGTCCGACGCCGGGGAGCGGGCTCATCGCGCGGCTGCCGGCGGCAGGCCGGCCCACGTGCTGCCGAGCTCGCGGGAGATCGCGACGAGATCGCCGAGAACCGCGCTCGAGGTCGCCGGTCCGCCGGCGCCCGGGCCGCTGAATGCCACCGTCCCGACCGGATCGGCCTCGACCTCGATCCGGTTCAGGACCCCGCCGGTCCGGCCGAGCGGCGAATCGGCGGGAACCGCGGTCGGCAGGACGGCTGCCGAGATCGAGCCGTCGGCGTCGCGGCGCGCCTCGGCGATCAGCTTGATCGTCCGGCCCGCGGCCGCTGCCGCGGCGATGTCGGCGGCACCGATCCCGGTGATCCCGGACCGGCCGGCGCCCGGACCGTCGTCCGGGCAGGTCGCGACCGAGGACGGGTCGAGCCACACGCCGAACGCGAGCCTGGCGAGGATGACGAGCTTGTTGACCGCGTCGAGGCCCTCGACGTCACCGCTCGGGTCGGCCTCCGCGTAGCCCGCGGCCTGGGCTGCGGCGAGGACGTCGGCATAGTCGCGGCCCTCGTCGGCCATCGCCGTGAGGATGTAGTTGGTCGTGCCGTTGACGATGCCGCGGACGGCCCTGACGTGGTTCGCCGCGAGCTCCGTCGCGAGTGGCCCGAGGACGGGGATCCCGCCGCCGACCGCCGCCTCGAACCGGAGGGCCGCGCCCGTCCGGCGGGCCGTCGCTTCCAGCTCGGGGCCGTGGTGGGCGATCACGTGCTTGTTCGCGGTCACGACCGACTTCCCGGCTCCGAGCGCCGCCGCGATCAGGGTGTGGGCAGGCTCGTCACCGCCCATGAGTTCGACGATCACGTCGGTCTCATCGGCCGCCACGAGGTGGGCCGGAGCATCCGTCAGGAGCGCGGCCGACAGTCCTCCCGCTCGGGCCCGGGCGAGATCGCGGACGGCGATGCCGACGAGCTCCATGGGAGCTCCATCGGCGGCGATCAGCTCCGATCCACGCTCGACGAGGGCACGGATGACCTCGCGGCCGACCGTGCCTGCGCCGAGGACGGCGACACGCAGCGGCGCGCGGCTCATCGGCAATCGGCTCGTGACGGCAGAGTCATCGGGCCGAATGGTAGCCGAGCCCGAAGGCCATTTCGGAACAACGGGCGCCGCGCCCCGGGTCGGCGCGTCGTCAACACCGTCGAACCTGCTCCTCCCGCTGGTCGCAACGGGCCGATCGGACTAGCCGACGGGTCCGCCGATGAGGTGTCCGATCAGCGCGCCGGCGATGGCCGACACGACCCCGATCAGGACCATCTCCAGCGCGGATCGGATCATCGATCCGCCGGCCAGGCGGGCCCGCTGGAGGCCCGCGGTGGCGAGGACAACGGTCGCCACGGCGAGGGCGACCGGCGGCGCCACGGCAATCGGCAGGAAGATGAACGGGAGCAGCGGCACCGATGAGCCACAGGCGGTCGAGAGCCCGACAACGGCGGCTGCCCGGAGCGGCCGGGTCTCGCGGATCGGTGCCAATGCGGCGCGAGAGGCGTCGAGCTGGGCCTGCCAGGCGGCTGCTTCGGCGGAGACCTCGCCATCGATCGTTGCGATCAGCTCGGGCGGCAGCCCGGCCGAAGCGAGCCGCTCCGCGCGGGCGGCCGTTCGAGCCGCGAGATTCTGGTCGCGGCGACCGGCCAGGGCCGCCCGGAGCATGGAGCCGGCCTGTCGCTCGGCCCCGGTCGAGGTGAATGCGACGCCGGCCATCGCGATGGACTCGGCAAGCATCGCCGCGAGCCCGGCGGTGATCACGACCCGGGCGGAGCCCGTGGCGACAGCCATCCCGAGGACGAGGCCGAGCACGTTCACCAGCCCATCCTGGCCACCGAGGATGATGTCGCGGATCAGGGCCGCACCCCAGCTGCCGCGCGGCAGCTCTTCGTCCGTGGCGGGCGCCGTCGACTCGATGACGGCAATTGCGGGGCGAACGGTCGGAAGGGCGGTCATGACCGAAGCCTCGCCCCTGGGCCCGTGTCGCCACACCGGCCGAGCGGCCCGCGGAGTCGGGCCATCCGGCCCGATGGGTCCGGTACACTCGCCGCCCATGACGACCGACCTCGGACCGGGTGCTGCTCGCGCCCCGCTCGCCGCCAACCCGCTGCGGCCGCGGACCTTCTCCGGCATCCAACCGTCCGGGACCGTCCATCTCGGGAACGAGCTCGGCGCGATCCGCAACTATGTAGCGCTCCAGGACCAGTACGAGGCGATCTATTGCATCGTCGACTACCACGCCCTGACGAGCACCCACGATCCGGCCGTCCTCCGCCAGCGCACGCGCGAGATGGCCGCCGGACTGCTCGCTCTCGGTCTCGACCCCGAGCGCTGCACGCTCTTCGTCCAGAGCCACCGCCCTGAGCACGCCGAGCTCGCCTGGCTGCTCTGCACCGTCACCCCGGTCAGCTGGCTCGAGCGGACGCCGACGTACAAGGAAAAGAAGGTCCAGCAGCCGGACGACATCAACCACGGCCTGCTCACCTACCCGGTCCTGCAGGCGGCCGACATCGTTATCTACAAGGCGTCGCTCGTGCCGGTCGGGCGGGACCAGGCCGCCCACCTCGAGCTCAGTCGCGAGATCGTCCGTGCGTTCAACTCGCGCTACGGTGAGACGTTTCCGGAGCCGAAGGCCGTCTACACCGAAGCCCCGACCGTCCTGGGCACCGACGGCGTGAAGAAGATGAGCAAGTCGGTCGGCAACACGATCGACATCCTCGGCGAGCCGGACCTGATCCGGAAGCAGGTGATGTCGATGGTCACCGATACCCAGCGGATCCTGCGGACCGACCCGGGCCGGCCGGAGGTCTGCAACGTCTGCCAGCTCCACCGCTTCTTCGGACCCGACTGGGAGGAGATCCAGGAGGGCGAACGAACGGCCCGGACCGGCTGCGTCGACACGAAGAAGCTCCTCGCCGAGCGGATCATCCGCCACTACGCGGGCGCTCGCGAACGCTACGCCGAGCTGATGGCCCACCCGGCCGAGGTCGACGGCGCCCTCGAGGCCGGCGCCGACCGCCTCGCCCCGGTCGCCGCCGCGACCCTGGCCGAGGTCAAGGAGAAGATGGGCCTGCGGTAGGTCGCGACATCGGACACCGCGCGCGAGATCGGTGGTTCCGTCCGTTTCGAATAGCCGAATGTCGAGCGCGCCTGCGCGATCGGTCAGCGCGCAAGCTGGTCCGGGCCCCAGCGGCTCACCTCGGATATTCGGCTATTCGCAGGCAGCTGGGGCGTGTGATCGGCGGGAGTGTCCGGCGCGGGTCGCGTCTCGCCTCGACGCGGGTGACCGGGTGAGCAGCGGGGAACCGGCGGCGTCTACCATGGCAGCGGGTGATGGATGACGATCGTCCGAGGATGGTGCGCGTGACCGACCGACAACGGCGCTGGCTGACCGCGGTCCTGGTGCTCGGCGCGATCGTCCTCGCGATGATCGCGATCGAGATCGTCGCGACGGTGTTCTTCGCCCTCGGCGACGTCATCCTCGTCTTCTTCCTGGCCTGGCTCCTCGCCTTCATCCTGAGCCCGGTCGTCGCGGGTCTGACCCGCCTCGTGCCGATCCTGCCGCGGATCGGGGCCGTCGTCCTCGTCTACGCCACGATGGTCGGCGCGATCGTGCTCGTCGTCGTCCTCGTCGCAGGTGCCCTCGCCCAGTCGATCACGGCCTTCATCACGAACGTCCCGAGCCTCCGGGGCGACCTGCCCCATCTCCTCGCCCCGTGGCAGGACCGGCTCAACGCGATCGGGCTCGACCGCGTCGATATCGTCGCCCAGGCACAGAGCTTCCTCGACAACCTCGCGACATACGCCGCCCAGCTGGCGGGGCCGGTCCAGCAGCTGGCGGTCGCGAGCCTCGGAGCGCTCGGCAACCTGCTCATCGTCCTGATCCTGTCGCTGTACATGGTCGTCGACCGTGACGCGATCCTGTCGTTCTTCTTCCGGATCGTGCCGCCCAGCATGAAGGAGGAGGCGCGCCTCCTCGAGAGCAGCGTCGCCCGCTCGTTCGGGGGCTTCCTCCGCGGCCAGGCGATCCTCGGCGTCGTCTACGCCGCGGTCGCGGCCGTGACCAGCGCGCTGCTCGGGCTGCCGTACCTGGCCGTCACGACGGCTGCCGCGGGCGGATTGATGGCGATCCCGTTCTTCGGCCCGTTCGTCGCCTGGGCGCCACCGGTGATCGTTGCCATCCTCGCCATCCCCGCGGCGACGCTGCCGACCGCCATCCTGATGGGCGTCGGCTGGATGATCGTCATGAATGGCCTCCAGCCGCGTCTGATGCAGGAAGCGGTCGGGATCCATCCGATCGTCGTCCTCGGCTCGGTCCTGATCGGGAGCAAGATCGCCGGCATCACCGGGGCGATCTTCGGGATTCCGATCGCGGCGGTCCTGTCGGCATTCTTCTTCCACTTCCTGATCCTGAACCGCGAACCGTCGCCGATCGCGTCCCGTGCGGCGCGAAGGCTGGAGGCGCGCGAGGGCCGGCCGATCCGGGTACCCCAGGAACCGGTTCCCGGTGTCGACCCGGACGTGACCGGCGTCAGCGGCACGCCCGAAACGAGCGGCTGATCCGATGAGCGACCCCGGGCGCCCGCGGAACCCCGACCGCGCGCCCGACCGCGCCGACGAGGGCCCGGGCGACAAGCCGGACATGACCCGCGAGCGTGCCCGGACCGAGCGGCGCGACCTCGACAAGGAGCGCGGCGAGCCGGTCGCCGGCGGCGCCGCCCGGGGCGGACCGCGGGCCCTCCATCCGAACGCTCGGCCGCTCCACGACTGGTCGACCCGGCCGAAGATCCTGATCACCAACGACGACGGCGTCGAGTCGCGCGGGCTGCTCGCCCTCAAGCAGGCGCTCGAGCCGATCGGCGACACGACCGTCGTCGCGCCGGACACGAACCAGAGCGCCGTCGGTCACCAGAAGACCCTGATGCGACCGCTCCGCATCCGCGAGCGGACCCTCGCCGACGGCTCGCTCGCGTACTCCGTCGACGGCAGCCCGACCGACGCGGTCAGCATCGCCTTCCTCGGCTATTTCGGGCACGGCTTCGATCTCGTCGCCGCGGGCATCAACTACGGCGCGAACCTCGGCGACGACATCACGTACTCCGGAACCGTGTCGGCCGCGATGGAGGCCGTGATCAACGGTTGCCCGGCGTTCGCGATCAGCCAGGAGTATTACGAGCACCCCGACTTCGCCCTGGCCACCGTCGCCGCCTCGATCGTCGCTCGCAACATCCTCGAGCACGGCCTCTCACGCGGCGAGCTCGTCAACGTCAACGTGCCCGGCGTCACGATCGCCGAGTGCCAGGGGATCGAGGTGACCCGGCTCGGGCGACGGGTCTACCAGGACCAGCTCGTCGAGCGCCTCGACCCACGTGGCATTCCCTACTTCTGGATCGGCGGACCGCCGCCGTCCGGCCTCGCCATCGAGGGGACCGACTTCCATGCGGTCATCAACCGCCGGATCGCGATCACGCCCATTCATCTCGACCTGACGGGGCGGCGGCTGCTCCGTCGGCTGAGCACCTGGGCGTGGCCGTCGCCGGCCGATGTCGCAGCCCAGGCGGTCGCCATTCCGGCTTCGCCGCCGCCGGGTCGCGACGAGCCGGTCGCCGTCGCGGCCGAGGAGCGGCTGGGCGACGAAGAACAGATCGAGCGCCGCTGAAACGACCCAATTTCATCGGCCTCCGCGGGCCTGCGGACCGGGCGTTGTGACGATGCCGACTCTGCGCGCTCGTCCTCGGCCGACGCGATCAGCGCCGCCGTTTCAGGTCGGAGAGGATCTCGCGGGCGGCGTTCTGGCCCGGCTGGCCGGTGATTCCGCCGCCCGGATGGGCGCCCGAAGCGCACAGGTAGAGTCCGTCGATCGGGAGCCGGTAGCGCCCGCTGCCGAGGAACGGACGCCACAGGAAGAACTGGTCGAGGGCCTGCTCGCCGTGGAGCGGGTGGCCGCCGCTGAGGCCATAGTCGCGCTCGAGCTCGAGCGGCGTGATGACCTCGCGGGCACGGACGCTCGCGCCGAACCCGGGCGCAAGCCCGTCGAGGACGGCCACGACCTTGTCGCCGAGAGCGTCCGCCCGGCCGTCGTCGTCCCAGGTCCCGCCGCGCAGCTTGAAGGGCGCGTACTGGGCGCTGATGCTGACGACGTGGGTCCCGTCGGGTGCCCCGTCCACGAGCGTCGGATCGACGAGCGACGGGATCGTCGCCTCGAGGACCGGCGTGTCGGAGGTCCGCCCGTACTTGGCGGCGTCGAAGGCTCGCTCGATCGCGTCGATCCCCGGCGCGGCCAGGATCCGGCCGCGGAGGAGCTGCTCGTCGTCGCCAGCGGCGGCCGTGAACCGGGGCAGCCGATCGACGACGAGGTTGACCTTGGCCACGACGCCCGGCGTCCGGTAGTTGCCGGCCCGCCAGCGCATCGACGGTCCGATCGTGACCGGGTCGGCGAGACCGACGAGCGTCCGCTTCGGATCGAGGCCGGACACGACGATCGGCGCCGGGATCTCCTCGCCCGACGCGAGGGCGACGCCGGTCACGTGGTTGTCGCGCGAGGTGATCGCGGCGACGTCCGCGTCGCAGCGGATCTCGGCGCCGGCCGCCCGGGCAGCGGCCGCGAGCGCCTCGGACAGCGCGCCCGGCCCGCCGATCGCGAAGACCGTCTGGCCCGCCGCTCCGCCGTCGTTGCCGGCACCGTCGGCGAGCAGGATCGCGGTCGAGCCCGCCGACCACGGCCCGAGGAACGAATACCGGACACCCCGCCACGCGATCGCGGCCCGCAGCGCGTCGCTCTCGAACGCCTCTGCGACGAAGTCGGCGACCGCCATCGGCAGGACCCGCAGGATCGTGTGCGAGTCGTGCTTGCCGAGGCCGCGGAACGTCCGCCCGAGCTTGAGCCCCATGAGAGCGTCGCCGATGCCGGGCGCCTTGATGTCCGGCGGCGTCTCGGCCGCGAGGTCCGCCAGGAACCTTCCGAGCGAGCGGACGAGACGGTCGAAGTCCGGGTACGCGTCGGCGTCGTGGTCCGACGAGGCGCGCAGGCCGTCGACCGTCCGCGCCTGGTCGGCCCAGAGCGTGACTGCCCGACCGTCGGGCTGCGGGGCGAAGACGCGGACATCCGGCGCGACGAGCTGCAATCCGTGGGAGCGGAGGTCGAGATCCTTGACGACCGACGGCCGGATCCGCCCGACCGTGTCCGCGAGGCGCGGCACCCGCACCCCGCCGAGCTCGCCCGTCTCGGCCGCGCCCCCGACGTGGCCGCGCCGCTCGAGGAGGAGCGTTCGCTTGCCGGCCCGGGCGAGGTAGGCCGCGGTCACGAGGCCGTTGTGCCCGCCGCCGACGACGATCGCGTCGTAGCCCCGGCTCGTCGCGACGACCGGGCCGCCGGTCGCGGCGGTCGAGCTCTCGATCCTCGCCATCACGCCGCCCTCCGGCCGAGCGAGCGGAGCACCTCGAGGGCGGCGATCCGACCGTTCGCGCCCATGATCCCGCCGCCCGGATGGGTCGACGAGCCGCACAGCCAGAGGTCCCGGACGGGAGTCCTGAACCGGGCGTAGCCGGGAACCGGGCGGTTGAAGAAGAGCTGCTCGAGGGTCAGCTCGCCCTGGAAGATGTTGCCCTCGGTCAGTCCAGTCGTGCGCTCGATGTCGAGCGGCGTCTGGACATTCCGGAACAGAATGCTGTCCCGGAAGCCGGGCGAGAACTCGCTGATCCGGTCGACGACCGCGTCGCCGAAGGCCTCGCGCTGGTCGTCCCACGTCCCGAGCTCCGGCGCGAGCTTGTACGGCGCGTACTGGACGAAGCAGCTGACCACGTGCTTGCCGGGCGGGGCCATCGTCGGGTCGACGAGGGTCGGGATGATCATGTCGACGTACGGCCTCTTCGAGAAGTGGCCGTACTTCGCGTCGTCGTAGGCCTGCTCCATCTCGTCGACCGACGGGCTGAACGAGATCGCGCCGCGGAGGTGCTCCCCCACCCCGGGCAGGCTCGGGAACTCCGGCAGCCGATCGACGGCCATGTTGACCTTGCCCGACGACCCACGGAACTTGAACCGGCGGATCTTCTCCTCGAACTCGCCGTCGAGGGTTCCCGGCTCGAGCAGCCCGAGGAACGTCAGACGGGCATCGACCGACGAGAGGACGACGTCGGCCCGGATCTCCTCGCCGCTGTCCCGCAGGACGACGCCGACGGCCCGGCCGTCCTTGACGAGGATCCGCTCGACCGGAGCCTCCATCCGGATCTCGGCGCCGAGAGCTCGAGCCGCCGACCCGATCGCGTTCGAGATCCCGCCGGTCCCGCCCTTCGGGATGCCCCATGCCCGGAAGGCGCCGTCGATCTCACCCATGTAGTGGTGGAGGAGGACGTAGGCGGTGCCCGGCGAGCGCACCCCGAGGTACGTCCCGATGATCCCCGACGCGCTCATCGTCGCCTTGAGCGGATCCGTCTCGAACCACTGGTCGAGGAAGTCCGCCGCGGACATCGTCATCAGCTGGACGAAGACGGCCTGCTGTCGCTCCGGGAGCTGCTGGAAGGAGCGGATCAGCCCGCCGAGCGGCAGCAGCGGTCGTGGATCGAGCGAGGTCAGGTCGGGCGGGGTGATTCCGAGGATGGGTTTGATGAACCGGGCCATCTCGACCATCAGCTGGCCGTATTCCTCGTAGGCCTCAGCGTCCGAACGGGACCAGCGGCGGAGCTCGCGGATCGTGCGGCCGTGGTCGTTGACGCGCCACAGGTAGTCGTCGTCGAGTGGCGTGAACGTGCCGTCCAGCGGCAGGATCTCCAGGCCGTGGCGCGGCAGGTCCAGCTCGCGGATGATCTCCGGCCGCAGCAGGCTCACGACGTAGGAGCAGACGCTGAAACGGAAGCCCGGGTAGACCTCCTCGGTCACGGCTGCGCCGCCCAGGACATGACGGCGCTCCAGCACCAGCACCTTCCAGTCGGCTCGCGCGAGGTATGC